>JAPHUU010000180.1 GCA_026193555.1 Rhodanobacter sp. | reverse complement strand
TTGGCGGACAGGAACAGATCGGCCATGAACGGCGCGATGTAGTCCGAGGTCGGCGCACCGCTGGTGAAGGCCGCACGGCTGATCTGAAGACCGTAGTGCTGGATCGCATTGAAGATACGCAGGCCGGTGTCACCGGAATTGCGCGACAGCAGGATCACCTCGACCGGCGGCACGTCGCCGGCCAGCTTGTTGAGCCCCAGCAGCTTCTGCACCAGCGGGAACGCCACACCCGGTTGGAGGATCTCGTTCTCGTGCTCGATCTGGAAATTGCGGTAGGCGTCCAGTCCCTCGCGCTCGAACAGCGAGTGGCTGTCGCCCAGGTCGAACAGCGCGCGCGAGGAAATGGCCACCACCAGCCGGTTGTCGCCGACGGCTTCGGCATCATGGGCATCGACGGGGAATGAAGTCATGACATGGGTATCGCGCAAGAGATCCATGGAATCTAGCAAAGATGGAAGCAGAAGGCGCGACCGGCGAAGCTGCAAGCCCTGCGATGTCACTCCAGTCCGCCAGTCGAAAGACAGCGGAAGCGACAACTGCCTGGCTTCCCACCCCGTTCCCCGTTCCCCGCTACTCCGCAGCGAACTGCTCGTCGAGGATGCGCTGTTCGAGATTGTGCTCCGGATCAAACAGCAGCCGCACGCCCTGGTCGCCCGACTGCCGGATCGCCACCGTGCGCACGTCGCGCACTTCGTGAAAGTCCGCGGTGGCACTGACCGGACGCTTGGCCGGATTTAGCACCCGCAGGGTCACTTCGGTGCGATGCGGCAGGATCGCCCCACGCCAGCGCCGCGGGCGGAACGGGCTGATCGGCGTGAGCGCCAGCACATTGGCGTCCAGCGGCAGAATCGGGCCGTGCGCCGAGAGGTTGTAGGCGGTGGAGCCGGCCGGGGTGGCGACCATGATGCCGTCGCAGACCAGACTGGACAGCTTCACGGTGTCATTGAGTTGCACCTCCAGATGCGCCGCCTGGTTGCTCTGGCGCAACAGCGACACCTCGTTGAAGGCCAGCGCCGAGTGCTCGACACCTGCCGCATCGGTCACCCGCATCTGCAGCGGGAACAGCGAGGCCACGTGGGCGCGTCCGATCCGCTCGGACAGTTCATCGAGCCGATGCTTGTTCATCAGGAAGCCGACCTGGCCCAGCTTCATGCCGTACACCGGCACTTCCAGCGCGCGATGGGCATGCAGGGTGCGCAGCATGAACCCGTCGCCGCCCAGCGCCACGATCAGGTCGGCCTGCTCCGGCGGTACGTCTCCGTAACGATCAACCAGTCTGCGCCATGCCTGCTGTGCAACGGCGGTCTGGCTGGCGACGAAAGCAAAGCGCATGCGTGACGACCTGTCGATGAGATCAGCCGAGATTACACAGCATGAAGGCGCAAGACCATCACTGCTCCTGCGCCTTCATCCAGGTGCCCGCCGGACTCGCCCGGCTCGAGTCAGCTCACCGGAACCTGCGCCAATTGCGCCAGGCGACGCACCGCCACCGAGGCGATCGGGTAATCGGCGCTCTGGGTCAGGATTTCGGCCAGCGTGCTGCGGGTATACCGGAGCGTGGCATCGTCGCGCTGCAGCCAGGCCTGCACCGGCGAAACATCCGTCCGGCTGCCCGTCAGCGTGAGCACCTGCTGCGCCAAGGCTCGATGCTGGTGGTTCAGCTCGTCCAGCAGCGAACCGCGGGCCTGCGCATGCCACTGCCCTTCGACCGGCAGGGATTCGATCTGGCTGCGCAGCCACTCCAGGTCCAGCACCTGACCCAGCTCGTAGAACACCGTCGCGACTTTCGCGATCGGCTCGCCGCTCTGCAGGGCCACCTCGACCATGTCCAGCCCTGCGCGCAATTCCGACAGCCGTGCCAGCGGCAACGCCAGCTCCTCGGGAAAACCGAGGCCGACCCACTTCTCCTGGCTGCTCTCGAAATCGCCGCGACCGGTGTCCGTGAGCGCAGCCGGCAAGGCTTTGCGCAACTCGGTTACATGGGAATTATAACGTCCCACATTGGCAGCGATGTCCAGCGTGCCTCCGGGACGGTTGAGAAGCCAGCGGGTGAAGTCGCGCAGCAAGTTCCAGATCTGAAGGATCGCGTCGAACTGGGTATCCTCGGCCACCTTGCTGTCCAGTGCCTCGATCTGCGCCCACAGCTGGCGCGCATCCAGAATCTCGCGTGCCGCGGTGTACGCCTTGGCGATCGCGGCCGGACCCTGCCCGGTGTCCTCCTGCATCCGCATCATGAAGGTGGCGCCCATGCGGTTGATGGTCGAATTCGTCACTGCAGTGGCGATGATCTCGCGCTTCAGCCGATGTCGCTGCATGTGCTCGGCGTATTTCACGTGCAACGGCTCGGGGAAGTAGCGCATCAGTTCCTTGGACAGATACGGATCCTCCGGCACATCGGAGTCGAGCAACTGCTGGAACAGCTTGATCTTGTCGTAGGACAGCAGCACTGAAAGCTCCGGGCGGGTGAGGCCCTGGCTGCGTGTCTTGCGCTCGGTCAGCTCGGCATCGCTGGGCAGGTTCTCCACCTGGCGGTCGAGCAGACCCTCGCTCTCCAGCGTGCGGATGAAATGCGCCATCGAGCCCAGTCGCTTGATCGACTGGTGCTCCATCAGGGTGATCGCCTGGTTCTGCCGGTAGTTGTCCCACAACACCAACTGACCGACCTCATCGGTCATCACCGCCAACTGCGCGTTGCGCGCCTCATCGGTCAGCTCGCCACGCATGACGGCGTCATTGAGCAGGATCTTGATGTTCACCTCGTGGTCGGAGGTGTCCACGCCGGCGGAGTTGTCGATGAAATCGGTATTCAGCAGCACACCGTGGTGGGCCGCCTCGATGCGACCCTTCTGGGTCATGCCAAGGTTGCCGCCCTCACCCACCACCTTGCAGCGCAGCTCGGCGCCGTTGACGCGCAGGGTATTGTTGGCGCGATCACCGACTTCGGCGTGGGTTTCGCTCGTCGCCTTCACGTAGGTACCGATACCGCCGTTCCACAGCAGATCAACCGGCGCCCTGAGGATCGCGCTGAGCAATTCGCTCGGCGGCAACTGGGTCACCTCACTCTTGATGCCGAGTGCCGCGCGCACTTCCGGCGAGACCGGAATCGACTTGGCGCTGCGCGGCCAGATGCCGCCGCCGGCGGAGATCAGCGACCTGTCGTAATCGTCCCAGCTAGACCGCGGCAGCTTGAACATGCGTTCGCGCTCGACCATCGAGCGTTCCGCATCGGGTGCGGGGTCGAGGAAGATATGGCGGTGGTCGAACGCGGCCAGCAGGCGGATATGCCGCGACAGCAGCATGCCGTTGCCGAACACGTCGCCGGACATGTCGCCGATGCCGACGCAGGTGGAATCCTGCGACTGGATATCGCGTCCCAGCGAACGGAAGTGCCGCTTCACCGACTCCCATGCCCCCTTGGCCGTAATGCCCATGCCCTTGTGGTCGTAGCCGTTGGAGCCGCCCGATGCGAAGGCGTCGCCGAGCCAGTAGCCGTGCTCGATGGAAATGCCGTTGGCAATGTCCGAGAACGTGGCAGTGCCCTTGTCCGCCGCCACCACGAGGTACGGATCGTCCTGGTCATGCCGCACCACATCGTGCGGCGGCACCACCTTGCCTTCGACCAGGTTGTCGGTGATGTCGAGCAGGCCATTGATGAACAGCCGGTAGCAGGCAATGCCCTCGGCCAACTGTGCATCGCGGTCGCCGCCGACCGGCGGGTGCTTGACGAAGAACCCCCCCTTGGAGCCGACCGGCACGATGACCGTGTTCTTGACCATCTGCGCCTTGACCAGCCCCAGCACCTCGGTACGGAAGTCCTCGCGACGATCCGACCAGCGCAGGCCGCCGCGCGCCACCGCACCGAAGCGCAGATGAATGCCCTCCACCCGTGGCGCACTGACGAAAATCTCGCGGTAGGGCACCGGTTTGGGCAACTCGGGCACCCGATGCGAATCGAACTTGAAGCTGATGTAGCCCCGATGGGCACCGTCCCACTGCTGGAAGAAGCTGGTGCGCAAGGTGGCGTGGATCACTGCCTTGAAACCGCGCAGGATGCGATCCTCGTCGAGGCTGGAGACATTCTCCAGCAACACGCCGATGCTCTCTTCCACCGTGCGGATCTGCTCGGCGCGGGGCAGTGCCAGCGCGGTTTCCAGGTTGTCGATCAACGTCGGCTGTGCAGCCTGCACCGGAGCCGGAATCAGCACCTGCATTTCGGCGACAAGGGTCGCCGCCGCCGCTTTCAATTCGTCTGCCACGAGGCTCTCGCGACGCGGATCGAACTTCGCCAGGAACAGCTCCACCAGCAGGCCGGCGATGGCCGGATAGTGGTTGAGCGCGTCCTCCATGTAGTTCTGCGAGAACGACACCCCCGCCTGCAGCATGTACTTGCAGTAGCCGCGCAGCACGGCGATCTGGCGCCAGCTGAGCTTGGCGCCCAGCACCAGTCGGTTGAATCCGTCGTTCTCGGCATTGCCGCGCCAGATATGCTCGAACGCATCCTCGAACAGCGAGCCGACCTGCTGCACGCTGAAGGTCAGCTCGCCCACCGGCTGTACTTCGAAATCCTGGATGAACAACGGCGCGCCTTCGGTGCGGACATCGTAGACATGCTCGCTCAGCACGCGCAGACCGAGGTTTTCCAGCTGCGGCAACACCTCGGACAAGGCGATGTCGCTGCCGCTGCGATAGATCTTGAAACGCAGCTGGCTCGGCTGCTGCGGCGGGTGATAGAACGACATCCGCACCGCGTCGCCGCCCTGCAGCAGGGACAACTGGTAGACATCCTCGGCGGCCACGTCCGGCGACACCTCATCGACGTAGCCAGCGGGCAGCAGCTTGCCATAGCGATTGGCCAGCACCACACCGTCCTGGCCACCCCTTGCGAGTATCAGAGCGTCACGCACATGGTCATGCCAGTTGCGCGCGATATCCACCACGCCCTGCTCGAGTCTGGCGATGTCAAACACCGGTCGCTCACCGATCTTCGGACGGACCACCACGTACAGCCGCGCCAGCACGTCATCGCCCATCAGAACTGCCGAATCCAGGTGCTCCCCACCCAGCGCGCCGCTGAGCAGGTGCTCGATGCGCTCGCGTACCGTGGTGTTGAAACGCTCACGAGGGACAAAGACCAGGCAGCTGAAGAAGCGACCGTAGCGATCTCCGCGCATGAACAAGCGGCTGCGCGGCCGGGCACGCAGCTCCAGGATGCCGGACGCGGTGGTGAACAACTCGTCCTCGCTGCTCTGGAACAGCTCGTCGCGCGGCAGGGACTCCAGGATGTTCGCCAGCGACTTGCCGGAATGCGAGTCGCGCTTCAGGCCCGAACGCGACAGGATCGCTTCGATCTTGTGCCTGACCAGGGGCACCTCGAACGGGCGAGCCATGTAGCCATTGGAGGTGAACAGGCCGAGAAAACGCTGCTCTCCCACCGGCTTGCCACTGGCATCGAACCTCAGCACGCCGATGTAATCCATGTTGCCGGGGCGATGCACATGGGATCGCGCGTTGGTCTTGGTCAGGATGATCGCATCGGTGGCACCCGATTGCGGCAAATCACTGGCCGCCAGCGACCGCAACATCCTCGGTGCAACCGAGCGTTCGCTCTTGTGCAGGATGCCAAGCCCCGAGGATTCGACCGCCATCAGCATCCGCTGGCCATCAGCTTCGGATATCTGATATTCGCGGTACCCGAGGAACGTGAAATTCTCCTCGGTCACCCAGCGCAGAAACTCCGCAGCCTCGCGGACCGACGCTTCATCCAGCGGCAATTTGCGCTGCGACAGATCGGCGGCAATCGCCAATGCCTGATCGCGCATGGCCCGCCAGTCCCGGACTGCCATGCGCACGTCGTCCAGCGCAGCCTCCACCTTTGCTTTCAGCTGCGCCAGCTCGGCCGCGTCAGCAATCCTGTCAATCTCGAAATGCATGATCGATTCCGCCACGCCCCCCTCGGTGCCGAGCTGCAGCAGCTTGCCGGAAGCGTCGCGTGAAACCGTCAATACCGGATGGATCACCGCATGGACCTGGTGCTCGGCCGCGACGATCATGTTCACGGTATCGACCAGGAACGGCATGTCGTCAGTGACCACCTGCAGCTGGCTGCGACCGGTATGCGCGTCCTGCGGGTTCAGCAGGCGCACCGTGGCACGGCCAATCTGACGCTGCGTCATGAAATCCAGCAGACTGCTGATCAGCGCCGCCCATTGCGGAGGGCTATGCAGATTCGCATCGCTGGCGGCGACACGAGCGAAGAAGGCACGGCAAAAGACTTGCGCTTCACTCATGCGTTCCGATGTCAAACCGCCTTTCTTCAACTCTTCAAGCACATCCGACTGCAAGGGAAGATCGTTCGCTGCATGGATCGCATTCATGGCATCTACTGGTCTGTGGAGGCGGAAAAAACAGGAGGTAAAAAGCCTCGGAAGGATACGCTCCACAACAAGGCGAATCCACCGCCTCACTGCCAATGGCACCATGCTCGCGCGCATGGATTCAGAAAATTGTCACGACAGCGGTGGTCAATACGCCACGCGGCACGCGATCGGTCGGGCCATGAGGAACCTTCGGCGCGGAACCACAGACCCCGTCAATCCGCAGGTAGTGGGCAGCTCGTCGGCGAACGGCAGTTGAAAAGCACCATGGAACCTCAGCGGCGAAACACCTGCCCATCCGCCGGCAACGATACGGTGCCTCCAATGACAGGGAAGGCCTTGTCGACCCGCGAATCGGATGCTGCGAAAAAGTAAACTGCACGGTATAGTCCGCCGCTGCCGATGGCGTGGCAACGGTATTGTTGCCACCGGGTCTTGTGCGTGCTTACCGCCACCCGGCTCCACAGCCAAACTGATGACACGGGACACCATCGGCGCAATGCGATAGATATTGAACTGATTTGTGGCGCCGCCTTGGCGCAGTTGCCGATTCTCCCCATCAAAGTTGTCCTGGAGCACTCATGAAGTTCCGCTTTCCCCGCACGTCCGCGTTGTGCCTGAGCCTGCTGATGCTGGCCGCCTGCGGCGGCCGCGGGAAGGATCAAGCACCATCCAGGACGGTGCCCGAGGTTGGCGTCATCACGGCGCAGCCCCGGAACGTGCCACTGACCAAGGATCTGGTTGGCCGTTTGTCGCCGTATCGCAGCGCCGACGTGCGCGCCCGCGTGGCGGGGATCCTGCTGCAGCGCGTGTACCAGGAGGGCACCGATGTCCGCAAAGGCCAGTTGCTGTTCCGCATCGACCCGGCACCGCTGAAGGCGGCGCTTGACGCCAGCCTTGCCTCGCAGGCCCAGGCCCAGGCGACCTATGTGAACACACAGATCGCCGCCCGACGCATCCACGAACTTGCTCCCAAGGGCTACGTGTCGAAGTCCGATGTCGACAATGCGGATGCCGCCGAACGCACTTCGGCCGCCGCCCTGCAGATGGCTCGCGCCAATGTGCGGTCGGCCCGCATCAACCTTGGCTATGCCAGTGTCACCTCACCGATCGCCGGACGTGCCGGCCAGCAGCAGGTCACCGAGGGTGCCCTGGTCGGTCAGGGGGAAGCCACCCTGCTCACCTCGGTCGACCAGATCGACCCGCTGTATGTCAACTTCACCCTGAGCATTTCGGCGATGGAACAGATGCGTCGCGCCCAGCGCGCCGGCAACGTGACCCTGGCCGATCACGGCAAGGCCAGTGTGCGGCTCACCTTGCCCGACGGCAGCACCTATTCCGAGCCGGGTGTCCTGGACTTCTCCGACAGCACGGTCAATCCGGCCACGGGCGCGGTCAAGCTGCGCGCGAAGGTCCCCAACCCGGGGCACCATCTGCTGCCGGGCATGTACGTGACCATCAGGGCCAACCTGGGCCAGCTCAACAAGGTGTTTCTGGTGCCGCAGCAGGCTGTCCTTCGCGATGCCGGCGGCGCCTACGTGCTGTCTGTGGCCCACGATGGCAAGGTGAAGCGCAAGGACATCAGCACCGGT
>JAPHUU010000284.1 GCA_026193555.1 Rhodanobacter sp. | reverse complement strand
GCCCGCTTTAGTTGCCCGTCGCCCCGGCTTCCACCAGTGCTTGTGCCGCATGCGCCTTCAACTTTGCCAGCATGGCCGCCAAGCCGTTGGAGCGGGTCGGCGACAGATGCTTGGCCAGCCCGATGGTGCCGATGAACTCGGGCTCGGTAGCGACGATGTCCGCGGCGGGGCGATCCGAATAGACCCGCAACACCAGCGCAATCAGCCCTGAGACGATCGCCGAGTCGCTGATGGCGTCGAAGTGCATGTTTGTCGCATCGCCGGCCGCTACCAGCCAGACCATCGACTGGCAACCATGCACGCGGTTTGCCTCGGTCTTCCATGCTTCGGGAAACTCGGGCAGTTGCTTGCCCAGGTCGATCAGGTACTGGTAACGCTCGGTCCAGTCGCCGAAGAAGGCGAATTCCTCGGCGATCGCTTGTTGCGCCTCGGCGGCGCTATGGCTGGCAATGGTGTTCATGGGGCGATTATCGCCCGGCCTGACTGAATTCACGAGCCGGCGGCAGTTGCCGTCAACTCTTCATGACGCTCCAGCGTGTGCCCTGGGCACTGTCCTCGATGGCAATGCCAAGCGCGGTGAGTTCGGCGCGAATGGCATCGGCTCGGGCAAAGTCGCGCGCGGAGCGGGCCTCGAGGCGCTGCTGCAGCAGTGCTTCGATGTGTGCGGCGTCAACCGCACTTCCCCCGCGCTTGAACCACATCTCGGGCTCCTGCTGCAGCAATCCGAGCAAGGCGCCACCGCCAAGCAAGGCAGCCTTGGCCTCGGGGCTGCGGTGTTGCCGGGCCAGATCAGCCAGCTGCGACAGCTCCGCCAGCGCCTGGGGAGTGTTCAGGTCATCGCACAATGCGGCTTCGACCGATCCGGGTACCGGCAAGTCGCCTGCCGGCAGTTCGATATCGGCCACATCACGCAGCACGCGGTACCAGCCATCCAGGGTGCTCACCGCCTGGGCGATGGCGTTGTCCGACCAGTCCAGCGGCTGGCGGTAGTGCCCGCTCAGCAGACGCAGGCGCAGTGCCTCGGGCGGGTGTGTCTTCAGCAGTTCGTGCACCAGCAGCACGTTGCCCAATGACTTGGACATCTTGCGCCCGTCAAAGGTCAGCATGCCGTTGTGCATCCACCAGCGGGCGAAAACCTTTCCTCCGTGCGCGCAGGTGGACTGGGCAATTTCGTTCTCGTGGTGCGGAAACAGCAAGTCGATGCCGCCGGCATGGATGTCGATGGTTTCGCCCAGGTGCGCCTCGCTCATCGCCGAGCACTCGATGTGCCAGCCCGGGCGGCCGATACCCCATGGACTGTTCCAGCCTGGAAGATCCGGGGTCGACGGCTTCCACAGCACGAAATCCGCGGGGTTCTTCTTGTACGGCGCCACTTCGACGCGCGCGCCGGCAATCAGCTCCTCGGTGTCACGGCCGGACAAGTTGCCGTACGACGGGTAGGAACTGACGTCGAAAAGCACGTGACCCTCGGCCGCATAGGCATGGCCGCCGGCGATCAGCCGTTCGATCATCGCGATGATCGGCGGAATGTGATCGGTGGCACGTGGCTCGAGATCAGGTGCCGCGATGCCGAGTCCGGCCATGTCGTCGCGGTAGGCCTGGGCGAATTTTCCGGTGATGGCGCCGATCTCCACACCCTGCGCTTGCGCGGCGGCGTTGATCTTGTCGTCGACGTCGGTGATGTTGCGGGCGTAGACCACCTGCGGGTAGTGCCGACGCAGCAGCCGCGCCAGTACATCGAACACCACCGGGCCGCGGGCGTTGCCGATATGCACGTAGTTGTAGACGGTCGGGCCACACAGATACATGGTCACCCGCTGGGGGTCCTGCGGGCTGAACGGCTCGATGCGACGGCTGAGGCTGTTGTAGAACGAGATCGGCATGGGTGAAGAATCCGCGACGTGGGGCCGTGCAACGGCAGGGCGCGACCAGCCCCGCATCTTAACAAGGCGCAGGCCGCGTGGTGGCGCGAAGGGATGCCTGCATGGGGTCTAAAGCGTGTATTCAGTGTCAATTTGCTCCAATGCAGTCCATTCGCGCAAAGGCGCTATTGACAGTCCGCAACAGGAGGTCGCAATGACCAAGGTATGGCTCTTCGCGCTGGTATTGGCCGTGATGGCCACTGGCGTCTGTGCGCAGGACGCGCATTATCCCAACAATGACGACAATGCGCACTACGGCTGGGCCGATGTGCTGCGAGTGGATCCGGTACAGGCGGTCACCCAGACCAATGAACCCCGGCAGCAGTGCTATGACCAGCAGGTGGAGCGGCATGACCGCGGCAACAGCGCTGCAGGTACGGTGCTTGGCGCGGTGATTGGCGGCGTGCTCGGTCACACGGTGGGCAAGGGTGACGGACGGACGGCGGCGACGGTCGTCGGTGCCGTGGCTGGCGGCGCGGTGGGCAACCGGGTATCGGATCACGGTGGCGACTACCAAACTACCCAGACCCGCTGCCGCCAGGTCGACACGGTCAGCGAACAACGCCGGATCATCGGCTATGACGTGGAATACCGCTATCGCGGCGAGGTTTACATGTCGCGTCTGAGCTACGACCCGGGTGAGCGCCTGCGGGTGCGGGTACGGGTCGAGCCAGCAGGCTGATCCACCCATCCGGGAAAACACCATCGCCGCCGCCGGGCGGCGATGGTGTTTTCGGCGCCTTGATTTTTTTGTTGCATGGCAACGAAATTCTCGCCATGATGGCCGCCAGTCATTTGGAATCTGCATGTCCGCAGCCGTCTATACCGCCACCGTACTCACCAGCGCCCGCGCGGCTGCTGGCATGACGTCGCGTGCGCGCCGACCGTTGTATCGACATTCGGCCGGGTAGGCTGTCGCACGCGTTTCAAGTGTATCGACGATAAAACCCGGCCCGCGTGCCGGGTTTTTTTTGCTTTGTTTCATGCGGATTCGTCCGCCAAAGGCCGAACCGGCCAGACCTTCGCCCTTACTG
>JAPHUU010000085.1 GCA_026193555.1 Rhodanobacter sp. | reverse complement strand
TACAAGAGCATGCGGCCCGCATGGGCCATGTGGGCCGCACCCGCCATGCCGCCACGCTCAGTAGGGCGGGCAATGCCCGCCGCTCTTGTCGAATTCACCTACTCTCCAAATTTCACGTCTGCTGGGAGACCTGGTTCTTCCGCACCCCAATCCTCCGCGTAGACACCGTCACGCACGCAACGATGCAAGCTCGAATACGGCCAGTCGATCGCCCGTACCACATGCCGGTGCCTGACCGGGTTGTAATGCAGGTAATCCATATGCGCGGCGAAATCAGCTTCATCCCGAATCAAGTGCTCCCAGAAGCGCGGCTGCCACAGACCGCCATCGCGCCCTGACGCAGACAGATGCGCGACTCCGGCATGTCGGGTGAAGCCCGCCTTGATCCGTCCCCAGCGCGTGGAAAAGTCGGAGTCATCCACAGGCAGCGTCCAGATCGCATGCATGTGCTCAGGCAGCACGACCCAGGCATCGATGGTGAACGGCATCTGCCGCTGCACCTCGACGACGCTTCGACGCAACGTCGCCACCGCATCGGCCGTGGCCAGCAACCCGCGCCGCCGCGCCGTCACCACGGTGAAGAAGTAAGTCGCTCCGGCAATCCTTGCACGGCGATAGTTCGGCATGGCCCGATCGTAGCAAGAGCCACGCTTCGTAGGGCAAGCATTGCCCGCCGCTCTTGCCTTGCTTGCAGGCCCCACCAAGATCAAGAGCTGGCGGGCAGTGCCCGCCATACAAGAGCATGCGGCACACGCGGACATGTGGCCGCAAAAGAACATGCGGCTCGCGCGGGCATGTGGGCCGCACTCGCATGCGGCCACCCCCGCAGGGCGGGCACTGCCCGCCGCGCCTGTCCTATGCCGGCAGGCCTCAGCAAGATCAAGAGCTGATCACCGCACCCTCACCCCGGCAACCGACACTGAAAGTTCCGGCGCCTGGCGCGCCTGCGGCAGGTCCTGACGCTGATACGTCGAGTGACCGCCGAGTGCACGGGCCGCCCCTCGGATGCGGTCGACGACAGCATGCTCTGCTTGCTCTGCTTGCTCCGCTGATCCATTACAGTGGTCAGCATCAGCACAAGCCACTGCTGTACGATCGGCCGCCGCGGCGGCCCGTCGCGGGGTGGTCGAACCGGTCTCTGGCTGGACTTATGACTATCGCAAGGGAAAAACGCGGCATGTTGGAAAGCCCGGCACTCGCCATCACGTGGTCAGCAGAACTGAGCGTCGGCAACGACGTGATCGATGGGCAGCACGAGAGGCTGATCGAGCTCTTCAATGAGCTCGTGGCGATCCAGTCGCGTGGCATCACCCAGGAGGAGCTGCAGCCGGTACTGGATGATTTGCTCGACTACACCCGCTATCACTTCCGCACCGAAGCGGATCTGATGCGCGAATGGCGGGTCGATGCAACGCACCGGGAAGCGCATCTCAAGGCCCATCATGGCTTCATCAGCTTCCTGCAGCGCGTGCAGCCGCTTGCCCCTGAACGCATGGCCGAGAGCGTCGAATACACCATCCTGTTCCTCAGCCAGTGGCTGCTGCATCACATCATGGGTATGGATGTACGCCTGGCGCGCGAGATCCGGATCCGGCAAGAGGGCAGCGGCACCAGCGAGGAGACCGGCAAGGAGCGCGCGATCGAGGACCAGCTGGTGCTGGTGATCAGTGATCTGTACAACCGCATCGGCGACCGCACCTTCGAGGTGCAGGCACTCAATGCCCGATTGCATGCGGAAATTGAAGAGCGCCAACGCATCAGCGACGGGCTGCAAAGGCTGGAGCGGCTGCATCGCGCACTGGTCATGGCCAGCGACATGTTCCTGTCCGTGCAAAGCGAGGCGGAGGCGTTCGAGGTGATTTGCAGCCGGCTGGTGGAAAGCGAGCTGTTCGTCGCCGCCTGTGTCCTGCAGCCGCTGGACGCGGAGGCGGTGCTGTCGCTGGCGGCAGCGGGGCCGGGCGACGTGGTGACGATATGCCGGGCGCTGCTGCTGGAGACCGACAGCCATGCGTCCGTTTCGGGCGTTTGGCGCGACCGCTACACCACATGCGTCAATGAATCCGAACTGAGAAGCGAGCCGACACCGCGGGTGCAGCAGTTCCTCGACGCGGGGCTGCGGGCCTGGTCCGCTGTGCCGATCGAGCGGGAGAACTCGCCATTCGCCGCACTGGTGGTCGCCTCTTCGATACCCGACTGCTTCGACACCGCGACCATCCTGCTGATGGTGCAGATCGGGGGACTGCTCCGGCGCACGCTGGAGCAGATCAATCACAAACAGGCACTCGAGCAAGCGCGGCAGGAGCAGAGCGTGCTGGCCCGACACGATGCGCTGACCGGACTGATGAACCGGATGGGTCTGCTGGAACAGTTGCCGCGCGCCCTGGCACGCGCCCGCCGCGCCGGCACGACGCTGGCCCTTGGCGTGATCGACCTGGATGATTTCAAGCCGGTCAATGACGCCTGGGGACACCCTGCCGGTGACGTGCTGCTGGCCGAATTCGGACGCCGTCTGGCTGCCGCGCTGCGAGAACAGGACATGGTCGCCCGGCTGGGCGGCGACGAATTCGTCGTGGTGATCGAAGACCTCGAGGGTGATCAACCGCTTGCACAGCTGCAGCACACGCTCGATCGCCTGCATCAGGCCGTGGAGACCAGCTTCGAGCTCAGTCCCACCGTCAACACCTCCGTCGGCATGAGCATGGGCGTGGCGCTGTTCCCGGATGACGGGGAGGAAGTGGACGGCTTGCTGCGTACCGCCGATATCGCGCTTTACCAGGCGAAGGCGATGAACACCAGACGCCCCAACTGGTGGTATCACGGAACGGGGCCGATGCTTGAGACATCGCAGCACGAGACCGAGGAGCTGATCGAGGATCCCTATGCTGCAGAGGCCGCGGCCCTGCTGGAAATGGCCAGCGGCTACATCCAGGACATGTCGACACAGTTCATCGAGGTGTTCTACGAGAACCTCGCGATCGATCCAGCCGCCACCCTCGTGCTTGACCAACTGAGCACGGCGCAAAGGCAATCCCTGAAGGACCGCCAGGCCGACCATCTGCGTTTTCTGCTGGATCCTGGCAGCACCCGGGAAATGATCGTCGAGCGAGCCAGGTATCTCGGCGCCCTGCATGCGCTGGTGGGGGTGGCGAACAGCCAGCTGCTGAAATCATTCTCGATCTACCGCACGCTGTTCACCCAATACCTCAGTCAGGCGCCACTGCGCACACGCAACCGTTATCGCTTGTTGCTGCTGGCCGAGTCCCGTCTGGAACAGGATATCCAGACCCAGTTCAACACCCATGAGGCGTTGCTGGAACACTATCAGTCGACCGTGCGCCAGCCACTTCCTGCCCTTGGCCTGCCCTGGGTCGACGCGATCATGGCGGAATTGACCGTGCTGGGTGCACTCCAGGGAATCACGGCGGCGATCCTGATGCGGCCCAACCCTGACGGCACCTTCCTGGCGGAGGGCTACGCGGGGAGTCAGGGACAGATGGTGGCTTCCATACTCAACGATCCGGCAACGTGTGTGCTCGTCGACGCCACGGCACCGCGTGGTCAGGGGCTGACGGCCCAGGCGTGGCGCAGCGGCCAGACCCTGTCGTCCACCTCCTATTTAACGGATCCGCGTTATCAAGCGTGGCATGCACTGGCAGCACCGCTGAAGTTTCGATCGGCGATCTCGATACCCGTGTTCGACCGCCACGGGCATACCGTGGCCGTGCTGTCACTGTATGGAGCGTATCCCAACCAGTTCGAATCGAACTGGATCAAGCAGTTTTTCCATGACCTGCAGCAGCGGTGGCATGACATCTGGCAGCGATGCCATGCGCCTGCCGCCTATGTCCACTCCCCCGCCGTGGCGCAGAACTACCGTGTTCGGTTGTTCGATGGTGGGCTGGCCATGTACATGCAGCCGATCATCGACCTGCGCAGCGGCAAGGTGGTCAAGGTCGAGGCGCTGGCGCGGCTTCGGCTGGCCGATGGAACGGTACAGCTGCCGGATCGCTTCCTGCCGTTGCTGGGTGACGTCGAACGGCTGCGGCTGTTCCATCTCGGACTCGAGCAGGTGCTGGCGCAGCTGGCAAGCTGGGATGCGCAGGGACTGTCGCTCAATGCGGCGATCAACCTGGAGCCTTCGACCCTGCATTCGCCGGGTATCGAGCAGCACATCGCGGATGCCCTGCATCGGCATGGTATCGCCCCGGAACGTCTCAGCCTGGAACTGCTGGAATCGGGCAACCTCGATGACCGCACCCAGGACGAGGCATTCAGGCGCATCACCCAACTCGGCATCAGCCTGGAGATGGACGATCTGGGTGCGGGCTTCAGCAGCCTGCAGCGGTTCGCGGCGCTGCCATTCGCTTCCACCAAGATCGATCGCAGCCTGGTCGCCAGGCTGCGCCAGGAACCGATCCAGACCTTCAGCCTGATTGCCGCACTGGTGGCACTGGGGCGTGACCTGCAACGCCCGGTGGTGGTCGAAGGGCTGGAAGACGCCTCGATGGTGGAGGTGGCCACGATGCTGGGGGCATCCTGCGGGCAGGGTTACGCGCTGGCGCGCCCCATGCCGGCCGAGGCTGTGGCGCAGTGGATATCGTCGTTCCGCTTGCCGGTGGAAGCCGGTGCGATTCATACCTTCCGCGGGGCGCTGGCGTGCCTGTGGCAGAACGCCAGATCGGCGGCGGCGGCCAGGGCGCCCGCCGCGTCGGCCTGCCCCCTGGGCGAATTTTTCAGGGATCACGGCCTGCAGGACAGCGAAGGTGCCGCCCTGCACGCTCGCATGCAGACCGACCCGGACCCGGCTGATGCCTCCACCCGGTTGATGCACTGGCTGGCGGACAACATCACCTCAACCAATCAGTGAGCAGCGGCGCCGTTCACAAGGTGGCGTGGCGGCCGTCCCATTCGCCCAGTCGTCATCGCCGAACCCGCTCTTCCTGGGGGCAAGCAGCACGCCCGCTTATGCCGGGTAACCGGTGAGCTGGCGGATCTTTCGGTACAACGGCCTGAGCTGCCGGTACATGCCCAGGTAAACCTGGCGGTAGAGCTGGTCGTAGAGCTGCTGCGCAGCGGGATCGGGCTGGAACACCCGCCCCACCCGGGTCATCGCCTTGATCGCCGAGGGAAAGTCCGGATACAGGCCGAGGCCGACCGCGCAATCGATCGCCGCGCCCAGCCCTGCCGCCTCGTAGACGTGCGGCCGCTCGGCAGGCAGCCCGAAGATGTCCGCGGTGAGCTGCATCGCCGCATCGCTCTGCGAACCGCCACCGGACACGCGCAGGCGGGTGATCGGGGTACCGGAGCGCTTCTCGATCTTTTCCTTGCCCTGGCGCAGGGCGTAGGCCAGACCTTCGAGGATCGCCCGGTAGACATGCGCGCGGGTATGCACGTCGCCGAAGCCGATGATCGCCCCCTTCGCCTCCAGCCCCGGCTCG
>JAPHUU010000141.1 GCA_026193555.1 Rhodanobacter sp. | reverse complement strand
GGTCAAGGTGAGGTGGCGACGGTTGGCCAGACCCTGTTGGCGGTGCAGCTGACGCTCGATCCAGCTGGCCATCGGCAGCGGCTGCCACTGCGGTTGCTCAAGCCCGGATTGCAGCCGGGTCAGCAACAGCAGCGCGCTCACCGTGGCTTCGAGTTCGGCGCCGATGCTGCCGACTTCGCCGAGGATCTGCGGCAGGCTGCGGCCGCTGGGATAGCGTGATTCGACTTCGGTGAGTGCGCGCAGTTCGGCCAGTCTCGTGCGTGTCTCGTGCGCCAGTCCGCTGGCGAACTGGCGCTCGCGGGCCAGGCCGTCATCCATCCGTTCGAGCACGTCGTTGAAACGGTTCACCAATGGATCGAGCTCGCGCATGCCGCTGGCAGCCAGTCGCTGGCCCGGCGCGTTTGGCCCGATGTCGCGCATCCGCTCGACCAGCGCCGCCACCGGGCGCAGTCCGCGGCGCACGATCAGCGGTACCGCGATCAGCGCGATGCCCAGCGCCAGCGCGGGGCTCAGCAGCAGAATCCAGTCGATCGCCAGCAGAAAATCGTCGCTGGCCTCGCGGTCCTGTTCGAAAAGCAGTACGCAGTTGCGAACCGCACGGCGGTTGCCCGCAGACGATGGCGTCCGTCCCTCGCTGTTCTGCTCTGCCCTGACGGAGAACGCCAGCTGCACGGCGCCAAGGTGCTGGCCGGCATGATGCAGTCCGGTGAAGCGCGGTTGCTGTCCGGCATGCAGCGGCGAGCCGGCCGGCACAACCGGTGGCGGAGGGGTGCTGTGCAGCGGTGGAGCACCATCGCAGCGCAACTCGTAGTAGCTGGGGCTGTCGCCGGCCAGCCCGCCGTGCGGGTGCCAGTTCTGGTCGCCGGACAGGTCATCCTGCTCCAACTGGATCATCGTGCTCAGAGCGCTGGCTTGGGTCAGCAGGTTTTGCTGGAAGCGGCTTTCCATCTCGTGGTCGATGCGCCAGTCCATCCACCTGGCACCGCCACCCAGTACCAGCAGGCTGGTGATCACCAGCAAGGTGGTGATGCGGGCGGACAGCGAAGCCAGCTTCATGGCGGAGACGCCTTCACGGAATCAGGTAACCCGCGCCGCGGCGGGTCTCGATCAGGCCGCTCAGGCCGGCGGCGTCCAGCTTGCGGCGCAGGCCGAATACCAGTACCTCGACGCTGCGGTCGGACACCTCACTGTCGCTGCCGGCGGTGCGCTCGAGGATTTCCAGCCGGCTGAACGCACGTCCGCGGTGGCGCAGCAGCAGGCCGAGCACGGCGAACTCGCGCGGCGTCAGCGGCAGTGGCTGATCATGGATGCTGGCACTCTGCGAACGTGGATCCCAGGCCAGTGCGCCGTGGCTGAGTACCAGCGGTTGCGCCTGCTGCGGTCGCCGCGCCAGTGCGTGCAGGCGGGCGACCAGCTCGTCGAACGCAAACGGCTTGACCAGATAGTCGTCGGCACCGGCGTTCAGCGCCTCGATCCGGTCGGGGACCTGGTCGCGGGCTGACAGTACCAGCACGCGGGGACGGCGCCCGCCAGCCGGCAGGCTACGCAGTACGCCGATGCCGTCGAGCCGGGGCAGCATCAGATCCAGCACCACCAGCTCATAGTCGTAGCTGCTCAGGAACCCGCAGGCTTCGACGCCGTCGCTGGCCGCGTCGACCGTGAAACCGGCGCCGCGCAGGCCGTGTTGCAGGGTCTGACGCAGGCGTTCGGAATCTTCCACCAGCAACAATTTCATGCGCGATTCCGGGTGAGCTTGGTGCAAGCGTAAACCAAGACGGGGTATCGGATAGCACGCCGCGTGCGCCATGCATCGACAGTTTGCGTGCGCAGCCGCTATAAAGATGCACTAGTTTGGGGGTTTTGGAATGAGTGAAGAGATTCTGATCAACGTGACCCCGCGCGAAACGCGAGTCGGTGTGGTCGAGAACGGCATGCTGCAGGAAGTACATGTCGAGCGAGCCTCCAGGCGAGGCTATGTCGGCAATGTCTACAAGGGTCGGGTGCAGCGGGTGATGCCGGGCATGCAGGCGGTGTTCGTGGAGATCGGGCTGGAGCGTGCGGCGTTCCTGCACGCCTCGGACATCGTGCGGCCGGTGGCGCTGTCGGCTGACGGCGTGGAGCAGGCCGGCAACGGAAATGGCGGCCAGATTCCCTCGATCAGCGAACTGGTGCACGAAGGCCAGGAGATCGTGGTGCAGGTGGTCAAGGACCCGATCAGCACCAAGGGCGCGCGCCTGTCGACCCACCTGTCGATTCCGTCGCGCTATCTGGTGCTGCTGCCCTATGCCCGCACGCTTGGCATTTCCGCCCGCATTGAGGACGAGCCGGAGCGGCAGCGGCTGAAGGACGTGCTGACTCCGCTGATCGGTGACAACCCACCCGGCTACATCGTGCGCACCAATGCCGAGGGGCAGAGCGCCGAGTCACTGGCGTTCGATGTGACCTACCTGGGCAAGGTATGGCGGGTAGTGCAGGAAAATATGGTCAAGGCCAAGGTCGGCGAGCGCGTCTACGAGGAGCTGTCGCTGCCGCTGCGCAGCCTGCGCGACATGCTCGACGACGACATCGAGAAGGTGCGGGTGGATTCGCGCGAGACCTTCGACAAGGTGGTCAAGTTCGTGCACAAGTTCATGCCGCATCTGGATGACCGAGTCGAGCACTACAACGGCGAGCGCCCGATCTTCGACCTGTTCGGGGTCGAGGACGAGATGCAGCGGGCGCTGAAGAAGGAGGTGCCGCTGAAGTCCGGTGGCTACCTGATCGTGGACCAGACCGAGGCGATGACCACCATCGATGTCAACACCGGCGCTTACCTCGGCACGCGCAATCTGGAGGAGACCGTCTACCGCACCAACCTGGAGGCGGCGCAGGCGGCGGCACGGCAGCTGCGGCTGCGCAACCTGGGTGGAATCATCATCATCGACTTCATCGACATGGTCGACGAGGAGCACAAGCGCCAGGTGCTGCGCATGTTGAACAAGGGGCTGGCACGCGACCATTCGAAGACCACGGTCTACCCGATGTCGGCGCTGGGGCTGGTCGAGATGACCCGCAAGCGCACCACCGAGAGCCTGGCCCGCCAGCTGTGCGAACCGTGCCCGAGCTGCAGCGGTCGCGGCGTGCTGAAGACGGCCGAAACGGTGACCTACGAGATCTTTCGCGAGATCACCCGCGCGGTGCGCCAGTTCAATGCCGAGAAGCTGCTGGTGATGGCCAATCCGCTGGTGGTGAACCGGATTCTGGAGGAAGAGTCCCACGCGGTGGCCGAATTGGAAGAGTTCATCTCCAAAAGCATACGATTCCAGGCTGAAGAACATTATTCGCAGGAACAGTTCGATGTCGTATTGCTGTAGATCCGGTCCGCTTCTGTGCGTGTGAGCCCCGTGTGGCAGAGGCGGCTGCATCGCTGTGCCCGTGCGCTGGGCTGGACCGGAGGCGTGGCGGTGATCCTGCTGGCGGTGCTGGCCGCGTTGGCGCAGCTGATGTTGCCGCTGCTGGCGCGCCGGCCCGCGTGGGTGGCCGCGCAGCTCGGCGAGCGTCTGCAGCGGCCGGTCAGCTTCACCTCGATGGAGGGGCGCTGGACTCCCTCCGGACCGCTGTTTGTATTGCATGCCGTGAAGGTGGGTGCCGCGGCCGGCGAGAACGGCGCTGCGCTGCAGATTCCCGAAGCCGAATTGAAACTCGATTTCGGCGGCTGGCTGCCGCCGTCGCGACATATGCTCAACCTGCATCTGCGCGGCTTGCAGCTTGACCTCACCCACGCGGCGGATGGTCGCTGGCAGGTCAATGGCATCGGCGTGGCCGGCGCTGCCGGCCGGCAGCCGGTTTCGATGGGTCACCTCTCACTGGGGCTGTCGCTTGACCAACTCCGCGTGGTCGTCACCGACGCCAGACTCGGCAAGACGTACACCTTGCTGGCGCCGCAACTGCAGCTTAGCCGGCAGGGCAGCGAGATTCGCTTTGGCGGCTTGTTGCGGCGTGATGGCGTCGCCGCCGAGCTGCGCACCGCCGGTCGATTTCGTGAGGATGGCAGTTCCGGCACGCTCTGGCTGGGTGTCGACGATGTCGAACTCAAGCCCTTGCTGGCTGGCATCGACCTGACCGGCTTTGCCGCCGAGGGCCACGGTCGGCTGGCCGCATGGCTGGACTGGAAACAGGGCCGGCTGAGCAGCAGCCTGATCCGACTGGATCTGGATCAGCTGGCGCTGAGCGCACCTGGTGGCGCGATGGCCAGGGTGGCGACCCTGCACGGATTGCTCGGCTTGCGTCGCATCGTTGACGGCTACGGTCTGCGCTGGGCCGGCGACGATGGCAGCGCGCTGGCGCTCAGCCTGCATCAGCCCGGAAGCCCGCAGCTGGCGATTGGGGTCGCCGCGCGCGACCTGCAACTGGAGCCGTTGCTGCCGTGGCTGGCTCTGAAACCGGACATGTCATCGACGCTGTCGCGATGGCTGGGTGCGGGGCGTCCTCGCGGCGACCTGACCCGCGTCGCGTTGCACTGGAGCCGTGCCGATGGATTGCAGGCGTTGCAAGTGGCATTCGAGGATATCGGCATCGACCCGGTCGGCAAGTTGCCCGGAGTGAGCAATCTGCACGGCGAGGTACATGGCGACGCCGAGGCAGTGTCGCTCGAGTTGCCGGCGCAGGCCACGACGCTGGCATTTCCGCATCTGTTCCGGCAGCCACTGGTGATGTCGAGACTCGCCGGCACGCTGGCTTTCTGGTCGCAGGACGGCGACTGGCACCTCGGTGCCGATGCGCTGGATTTTGTCGGCACCGGCTACGCCGGGCAGGCTCGCGGCGAGATGGTGCTGCCGGCTCAGGGCGGTGCCCCGTTCGTGGATTTGTACGCGAACATCTCCCGTGGGGAGGTGCCTGCGGCGAAGTTGTTCTGGCCGGTCAACGTGATGTCGGCGGGCACCATTGCATGGCTGGACCGCGCGCTGGTGGCCGGTCACCTCGACCAGGCCCAGGTGCTGGTGCGTGGCGACATGGCCGACTGGCCGTTCCGCCACCACGAGGGGCGTTTCGAGGCGCGTGCGGCGATCAGCAATCTGACCCTCGATTACGGCAGCACCTGGCCGCGTGCCGAGGGTGTGACGGCGATTGCCAGCTTCGTCGACAACGGCATGCTGGTCGAGGCCAGCGGCGGTCACTCGCTGAGCGTGAAGGCGGATCAGGCCGTTGCGTTGATCCCGGATTTTTCCGATCCCCTGCTCGATCTGAATGTCCAGGGCAGTGGCAGCGGTGCCGGTTTGATGGAGTTCGTGCGCAAGAGTCCGATCGGCATTCACCAGGCCGATACGCTGGCCAAACTGAGCCTTGGCGGCAGCGGCACGTTTGCCTTTCATCTGACCCTGCCGCTGAAGAAAGTCGAGGATGCCCGGCTCGACGGTACCGCCCAGCTGAAGAACGCCGACCTCAGTGCGCCGGACTGGAAGCTCAGGCTGGACGGACTCTCCGGGCCGCTGCGCTTCGATCTGCATGGCATGCAGGCGGGGCCGTTGAATGCAGACTTTCACGGACAGCCCGCCACGCTGCAACTGGCCGTTGCCGGGGCCAACAGCGACCCGGACACGGTGCTCTCGGCGCAGTTGCAGGGCAGCTACCGCGTGGATGAGTTGGTGCAGGACTTTCCTTCCCTGAACTGGCTGGGCCCGCTTGCCGATGGGCGCAGCGATTTCACGATCGGTTTCGTGATCGCCAAGCCCCAGGGCGGTCCGTCGCTGACCCAGACCCTCAGCGTCGACTCGCCGCTGGAAGGCACGGCACTGGATCTGCCGGCGCCGCTGAACAAGCCGGCAGCGACCAGGCTGCCATTGCATTTGAGCATGGGTCTGCCGGTCAGCGGCAGCGACCTGCAGATCGGCTTGGGTCAGCTGATGCGGGGGCACTTGCGCTTGCCGGTCAGTGCACAGCAGCCGCTGGCCGGAACGCTGGCGTTCGGCAGCCAGATGCCGCAGGACCTGCCGCCGCGTGATCTGCGCATCCAGGGGCACGCCGGACAACTCGACGTGACCGGGTGGGTACAACGTGGCGCTGCCGGCAGTGGAGGCGATGGTCCGGGGCTGGAAGGTGTCGACGTCAGTGCCGATCACGCCGAGTGGTTCGGCCACCCGCTGGGGGCAATGAAGGTTCGGATGACTCCGCGGCCCGACGCGCTCGACGTGGACGTGAACGGCACCGCGATGGCCGGAACGTTCACTGTGCCGACGCAGGATCTGCGCAAGCGGGGGGTCACCGCGCGACTGCAGCGATTGTACTGGCCATCGGGCCCCGAATCGCCGGCCAAAGCGGACGGTACGGCACCACCTGCATCGGCCGATCCGGGCAATACCGGCGTCAACCCGGCCGCGTTGCCGCCCATGCATCTTTGGGTGAGTGACCTGCATCTGGGCGATGCCATTCTCGGCGAGGCGCGGATGGAGAGTTGGCCCACCGCCAATGGCATGCATATCGAGCAACTGCGCGCGCTGTCCAAGCGGGTGCAGATCACCGCCAACGGCGACTGGAACGGCAACGCCAGCGACAGTCGCACCCATATGCGGATCGGTTTTTCCGCCGAAGACCTCGGCGCCATGCTGGGAGCGTTCGGCTACCAGGGGTTGGTCACCGGCGGCAAGACCAACGACCAGCTCGATGCCAGCTGGCCGGGCGCGCCCAGCGCGCTGGCGCTGGCGAACATGGACGGCAACCTCAGCATCCGCGTCAATGACGGTCGCATTCCCGCGGCTGCATCGCCGGGCATGGGGCGCCTGCTCGGGCTGGTCTCGCTGTCCGAGTTGCCGCGTCGGCTCACCCTGGATTTCGGCGACGTGTTCGGGAAAGGGTTGGGTTTCGATTCGATCGTCGGTGACTTTCACCTCGCCAATGGCAATGCCAGTACCGACAACCTGGTGATCAAGGGCGCGTCCGCGATGATCAGCATCACCGGTCGCACCGGCCTGCGCGCCAGGGACTACGACCAGCAGGTGCTGGTGGTTCCCCACGTGGGCAACAGCCTGCCGCTGGTCGGTGCAGTGGTTGGTGGCCCGATCGGCGCGGCGGCCGGTCTGGCGGTGCAGGGGTTGCTGGGCAAGGGGCTGAACAGGGCGGCGAGCGCCCGCTATCACGTCACCGGGACGTGGGAGAAGCCGGTGTTTACCGAAATCGAGAAGCAGGGCGTGGTGCCGCCGTTGGTTGCTCCGCTGAGCACGTCGCCTGCGGCAGCGCCCGCTACCTCCGGCAGTGCGGCGCCGGCAACCGCCGCTTCAGTGGGTCATTGATCGATACGGCGGTGCTTTAAAGCCGCTTTCGGTGCCCCCATGTAAGGCAGCTCTTCACGCAGCGAGTGGCAGCACACCATGGATTCCCTGATCGCTCAGGCCGAGCGTCGCCTGTTGGCGCCCGGCGGCCTCTCCGCCACTGACCTTGATCGAGTCTTTACCCAGCTGATGGGGCCGTCGATCGACGCCGCCGATCTGTATTTCCAGCATTCGCGCAGCGAGTCGTGGCTGCTGGAGGAGGGCATCGTCAAGGATGGCAGCCACTCGATCGAACAGGGTGTGGGCGTGCGTGCGATCTCCGGCGAGAAGACCGGCTTCGCCTATTCCGATGAGATCGTGCTGCCGCAGTTGCTGGAAGCCTCCAGGGCGGCGCGGGCGATCGCCCACGGCGGCAACGGCGTCGGCAAGCCGCTGGCGCTGAATGGCGTGCCGCAGCTGTATCCGGCGATCGACCCGGTCGACAGCCTGCCCAACCCCGACAAGATCGCGTTGCTGCGCGAAGTCGATGCCTACGCCCGCTCACGCGACCCGCGCGTCAAGCAGGTGATCGTGAGCCTCGCCTCGACCGTCGACACCATCCTGATCGCTGCCTCCGACGGCACCCTGGCGGCTGACGTGCGGCCACTGGTCCGGATCAGCGTGCAGGTGATCGCCGAGCAGAACGGCCGGCGCGAGCTGGGCAATTCCGGTGGTGGCGGGCGATACGGTTACGGCGAACTGATCGATAACGGTCGCGCGCTGGCGTTCGCCGACGAGGCCGTGCGTCAGGCGCTGGTGAATCTCGAAGCGGTCGATGCGCCGGCCGGCAGCATGACCGTGGTGCTCGGCCCCGGCTGGCCCGGCGTGCTGCTGCACGAGGCGATCGGACATGGCCTGGAGGGTGATTTCAATCGCAAGGGCAGCTCCGCCTTTTCCGGCCGCGTCGGCCAACGCGTGGCCGCCAAGGGTGTCACCATCGTCGACGACGGCACCCTGCCGGGCCGCCGCGGCTCGCTGAGCATCGACGACGAGGGAACCCCGTCCGAGTGCACCACCCTGATCGAGGACGGCATCCTCAAGGGCTACATGCAGGACAAGCTCAACGCGCGCCTGATGGGCGTCAAATCCACCGGCAACGGCCGCCGCGAATCGTTCACCGCGCTGCCGATGCCGCGCATGACCAACACCTACATGCTGGCCGGCTCGCATGATCCGGACGAGATCATCCGCTCGGTCAAGCGTGGCCTGTACGCGCCCAACTTCGGCGGCGGCCAGGTTGACATCACCAACGGCAAGTTCGTGTTCTCCGCCAGCGAGGCTTACCTGATCGAGGACGGGCGGATCACCCGCCCGCTCAAGGGCGCGACCCTGATCGGCTCCGGCCCGGAGGTGCTCAATCGCGTCTCGATGATCGGCAACGACCTCAAGCTCGACGAAGGTGTCGGTGTCTGTGGCAAGGATGGCCAGAGTGTGCCGGTTGGCGTGGGACAGCCGACCCTGAAGATCGACAGCATGACCGTGGGTGGCACCGCTTCCTGAAAGGGCTGGCGCGGAGGGTGGCAGGGGGGCACTCGGTCGAGAGTTCCTCACAGGGCGGTGATCGCAGCGTACGTGCGGCCAGCCTCGTATCTCTCTTCGAAACTGCGGCGCAGTGTCGCGGCGTGACACCTCAACAGGGGCAAGGCATTCGCAAGTGACCATCCGTCGTGTGGCGCAGGGAACACCGGCAAGGCATTGTTCTTCAAATAGTTAACGTCTCGACAAGGAGCCTGGCGAGCTTCAGGGCAAGGGGGGCGGGGCGGGCCGTAGGGGAATGGCTGTGGACCTTCACGGCGAACTCACTTGACCTAAGTCAATAAGGGCGGCTGACGCTGGGTTTAACTTTGCCTTAATGGCAGCTTCACCAATGAATCAACCACTGATGCGAGGAGTACAAGACCATGAACGCGGTGAATGAGGGGAATCCGGATCGGGGCAAGACCACCGGCCGGTTGTTTCGAAAATTTGCAACGGCAGCTTGCCTGTTGCTGGCGCCAACCTTGGTGATGGCAGTGCCATCCTATGCGCGTCAGACTCACCAGCCCTGCGCGGCCTGCCATGTAGGTGGCTTCGGTCCTGAACTGACGCCGTTCGGGCGCGAGTTCAAGATCAATGGCTACACCATGAAGGTCGGCAACGACACCAAGGTGCCGCTCTCGGCGATGCTGGTCGAATCTTTCGAGCATACGAAGAAAGCCCAGGATCCGGCAGACATGCCGAGTGGCTTTGGCGGCAACAACAACTGGTCGATGGACCAGGCCTCGTTGTTCCTGGCCGGGCGTCTGAGCGATCACATGGGTGTGTTCGCCCAGGCGACCTATTCCCAGAACGGCCATCTGCTGGGTTGGGACAATGCGGATGTGCGTTATGCGCAACCGTTCAGCAGTGGCGACCACAGCGGTACCTGGGGCATCTCGGTCAACAACAATCCGACCATCAGTGATGCGTTCAATAGCGCGCCGGCCTGGATCTTCCCGTACATGGGTTCGGAGATGGTGCCGGGTGCACCCGCCGCACCGATGTTGTTCGGTGGATTGGGTGGCCAGACGATCGGTGCCACTGCCTATGCCCAGATTGACGGCAAATGGTATGTGGAAGCGGGTGCCTACCGCTCGCTGTCGATCGCCTTTACCCATCACGTGAATGCTGATTATTCCGGCAAGCTGTCTGGCCTCACCCCGTATGGACGCGTGGCGTATACCTTGAAGGTGCCGCATGGCAACTTCACGGTGGGTGGCTTCCTGTTGGACATGAAGCTCGGCGGGCTGGGTGCGGATCTCAACGGAAATGACATTCCGGTGGCCGGTCCGACCGACAACTTCAACGACTTGGGGCTGTCCGGCGACTACCAGTACTTCAAGGGTGACAGCATCGTCACGGTCAACGGACTGTACGTCCACGAGAAGCAGACCCTCAACAATACCTATGACGGCGGCAATGGCTCCTCGAACCTGCACAACACGCTGGATTCGTTCAACCTCAAGGGTAGCTACTGGTTCCGCAACACCTATGGCGTGACGTTGGCCGGGTTTGCCAGCAATGGCAGCAACGACCTCAACCTCTACGGCAACAACGGTTCGCCCAATACCCAGGGTGGCATCGTCGAGCTGAACTACAACCCGTTTGGCCAGGCTTCTTCGTGGAAGCAGCCCTACGCCAATGTGCGCTTCGGCCTGCAGTACACGTTCTACAACAAGTTCAGCGGGCTGGTGCACAACGTGGACGGTGCGGGACGCAACGCCAGCGACAACAACACTACGTACTTCTACGTCTGGCTGGCGATCTGATCGGCCAAACGGAAACAAAGTTGCATGAGTGACTTCGGGCGGCCGGTCAGCAGATCGGTCGCCCGATTCTTTTTCTGCCGCCGCCAAACCCGGATACGAGGAAGGGCGCCGAAGCGCCCTCTCTCGACGTCGCTGCAAACCCGCTTCAACTGATCTTGAACAGCACCGGCGCCCAGTCACCGCTCACATACGACTCCTCGCGCTTGTGATGCATCCGCTCGATGCTCTCGCTGCGGCGTACCTCGGCCCATGCGACGCGGTTCAGCATCAGATCGGCGGCATTCTCGCCCCGGCGCGTGGCTTCGTCGTCGCGCCACTTGCGGAAATCGTTGTAGGCCTCGATCTCATGCTGCAGCTCGCGCGCACATAGTTCGATCATGATCGCGTCGTCGAGCAGCCCCAGTACCGGCACACTGTCCGGCACCATGTCGTCCGGGCGGGAGAAATAGGCCAGCGCCGCCAGCACGTTGCCCCGATCGGTCTCCGGCAGTCCAAAGCCCGCATCCTCGATCATCGCGATCATCGTGCTGAGGTGCTTCAGGCGGCTGGCGACGAAATCGGGGAGTTCCTTGTCCCTGGTGTCCTCGAGCAATCGTCGGGCAGCAGCGACAATGCTCACCGCATCCAGCTTGTCAGCTGTCTTCCGGGCGCCCTGCATGTTCTCGGCAAAGAGCTTCAGATCGGAATCGGTCAGGGTGATGCTGATATCCAGACTCATGCTCGGTCGCTCCTTTGGTGGGCCTCGGAACCACGTGCAGCCTGCCACGACCATCAAACAATTGACGCCTCGATGTCGAGGCGGCGTGATGCCGGGCGTGCGGGCCCTGTGGCGGAGCGCGCGAACGCGCGGTGGGGTTGCAAAGCCCGGGTGCCGGTGCTGCTGGTCAGGGCATGGCCGACGGCTCGCTCTGGGCCAGCTCTTTCAGCAGTTGAAACAGCTCGCGATACGCGCGCGGCGGCTTGTTCGGTGTGTCCTTCTCGATGCGCGCCTGGCGGATCAGTGCACGCAGATGCTGGCGATCGATTTGCGGGTGTTCATTGATCAGTTCGGAGAGTGCGCCTTCGTCGTCACTGATCAGCCGGTCGCGGGTCGCCTCGATGCGATGCATGGCGGCGTTCTCCTGCCGCTGGCGCTCGCGGTTTTCGCCCAGCTCGGCGCGCACCGAGACGAAGTCCTCCTCGCCGTAGCGACGCATGATCTTGGCCAGGTAGGCGAGCTGGCGCTTGCGCGCGATGTGCGCGGTCATGCGCCGGGTGATCTCGACTTCGCGACGCACGTCGTCGGGCAGTTCGAGCTTGGCCAGCCGGCTCGGTTGCAGCTCGATCAGCTGGCTGGCCAGCGCCAGCACGGCCAGCGCCTCGCGGCGCTGCTGGGTGCGGCTGGGACCGTAGTCCTCTTCGTCGAGTTCGGTCTGGTTGCGGCTTCGGCTCGGGCTCACGTTTTCAATTCCTGGAGAGGGGGCGTGGATCAGGCATGCGTATCGTCGGTGCCGGGCTCGGCCGGTTGCTCGACCGATTCCAGCGCGAAACGGGCGATCGGCTCGCCATCCAGTTCGATGGTTTCGCAGAACATGGCGGCCGGACGCACCCACAGGCCGTGTTCGCCGTAGAGTGCCTGGTAGACCACCAGCGGTTCCAGCGTCTCGCTGTGGCGTGCGGTACCCAGTACGCGGTAGCGCTGACCCTTGTAGTGTCGATAGATGCCGGCGGCTGGTTGCATGGGCCTTCTCCGCAGCGCTTTGCATTTCGCCGCGGTGGCCCCCATGTCGGGCGCAGGGCGTTAAGGGGACGCTCGGCTCAATCGGGCACTCGCGGTTGCGAACTGCTTATTCTACCCGCCAAACCTCCAGGAAGCCCAACGTGAGCGAAGTCGTCATCAATCAGGACACCAGCTATCAGGAACTCGACCGACTGGCCGAACTCGCCGAGGACGTGATCCGCCGCGCCCGCGCTGCCGGCGCCAGCCAGGCCGAGGTGTCCGCCAGCATCAATACCGGGCTGAGCGTCAACGTGCGTCTGGGCGAGGTGGAAACGGTCGAGCACACCCGCGACCGCGGCTTCGGACTGACCGTGTACTTCGGCCAGCGCAAGGGCTCGGCCAGCACTGCCGACCTTCATCCGGACTCGCTGCAGGCCACCATCGACCAGGCCTGCGCGATCGCACGCTATACCGAGGCCGACCCGGCGGCCGGACTGGCCGATGCGGCGCGCATGGCGACGGAGTTTCCCGATCTGGACCTGTGGCATCCGTGGGATATCGACACGACCGGTGCGATCGAGCTGGGTCGGGAAATCGAGGATACCGGCCGCGCGCATGCCGGCATCAGCAATTCCGACGGTGCTGGCGTGCAGGCCGGGCAGGGCGTGTCGGTGTATGCGAATTCGCACGGCTTCTTCGGCCGCGAGCGCGGCACCAGTCATTCGCTGTCGCTGGCGCTGATCGCCGGCGGCGAGGAAGGCATGCAGCGCGACTACTGGTACGACAGCGCGCGCGCGGCAGCCGATTTCATGAGCGCCAGGGCGCTGGGCAACAAGGCGGCCGAACGCACCCTGGCGAGGATGGGCGCGCGCAGCCTGTCGACCCGGCAGTGTCCGGTGCTGTTTGCGCCGGAGCTCGCGCGCGGGCTGATCGGTCATCTGCTGGGGGCCGTCAGTGGCGGCTCGCTGTATCGGCGGGCCAGTTTTCTGCTTGATCACGTCGGCAAGTCGGTGATGCCGCCGTGGCTGAACATCATGGAACGGCCGCAGTTGTGGCGCGGCCTGGGTTCGGGCAGCTTCGATGCCGAAGGCGTGGCCACCGGCGACAGCGCCCTGATCGAGGGCGGCGTGCTGGCGCGCTACGTGCTCGGCAGCTACTCGGCACGCAAGCTGGGGCTGGAATCAACCGGCAACGCAGGCGGCATCCACAACCTGATCATCGAGCCGGGCAGCGCAGATGGCACGCGCGACGATTTCGACGGGATGCTGCGGCGCATGGGCACCGGGTTGCTGGTAACCGAAGTGATGGGGCAGGGCGTGTCCATCATCACCGGTGACTATTCGCGCGGCGCGGCTGGATTCTGGGTCGAGAACGGCCAGATCGCCTACCCGGTGGAGGAGATCACCATCGCCGCCAACCTGCGCGAGATGTTCAGCGGAATCGTGGCGACCGGTGCGGATGTCGATCGGCGTTCGCACATTCTTTCAGGCTCGATCCTGCTGGAGCGGATGACGGTGGCGGGCGAGTAGGCGGGGTTCGGTTTTCTGGCGCCTTCTGTGCCGAAAGTTCACTCGGCAAGGACGGGCGGACTTGCTAGCATCTGGACTGTCCGGCCCAACTCAGCCGGCCATCTGCTGACGAGAGGAGACACGCATGAGCGTTCCACCCGAGTCCGTCACGCCACCCCCGCCGAGCGATTCCGCGCAGGCCGGGGTTCCTTCCGCCGAAGAACGCCAGTGGGCGATGTTCGCGCATCTGTCCGCGCTGCTCGGTGCCCTGCTCACCGGTGTGCTTGGCGGCGGCTGGGGCTGCTTCATCGGCCCGTTGGTGATCTGGCTGCTCAAGAAGGACACCATGCCGTTCGTCAATGACCAGGGCAAGGAGGCGCTCAACTTCAACATCACCGTGGCAATCATGGCCGTAGCACTGCTGTTGTTGTCGATCATGACCCTGGGCATCGGCCTGATCATCGCGATTCCGCTATGGGTGATCATCGGCGTGGCGTGGCTGGTATTCACCATCATCGCGGCAATCAAGGCCAACGAAGGTGAGCGTTACCGCTATCCCTTCGCCTTGCGCCTGATCAAGTAGCAATACCTGCAACAAAAAGGCAGCCTGGTGACTGCCCTTTTTGTTGCAGCGAGCGGGCTCAGCTCGACCGGTTCGCCGAGTAGTGCGCCAGCTCCCGCAGCAGAGCGCCGGACTCACCCAGCGGCGCGATTGCGGCGAGGGCGACGTCAGTCAGTTCGGCCAGTCGTGCACGCGAGGCGTCCAGCCCGATGATCGAGGGGAAGGTGGGCTTGTCGGCGGCAGCATCCTTGCCGGCGGTCTTGCCGATCACCGCCGACTCGCCCTCCACGTCGAGGATGTCGTCGCGGACCTGGAAGGCCAGGCCTACCGCGTGCGCGTAGCGATCGAGTGCAGCCCGGGTATCGGTATCGGTACCGGCGCTCAAAGCGCCCAGCTGCACTGAGGCACGAATCAACGCACCGGTCTTGCAGGCGTGCATGTGCTCCAGTTCGTCCAGCGTCAGCGAACGCCCGACCGCGGAAAGATCCAGCGCCTGTCCGCCAGCCATGCCCTCGGCGCCACAGGCGCGGCCCAGCGCACGCAGCATGGCCATGCCGGTCGCGCCATCGCTGCCCTGTCCGACCTCGTTGGCCAGAATCTCGAAGGCCAGTGCCTGCAGTGCATCGCCGGCAAGGATCGCCATCGCTTCGCCGAACACGATGTGGCAGGTGGGCCGGCCACGGCGCAGGGCGTCGTCGTCCATTGCCGGCAGATCGTCATGCACCAGCGAATAGGCGTGGATCAGCTCGACCGCGCAGGCCGGTGCGTCCAGTGTGCGGCCATCGAAACCGAAGGCATGCCCGGTGGCGTAGACCAGCAGTGGGCGCAGCCGCTTGCCGCCGCCGAGCACGGCGTAGCGCATGGCGCGATGCAGCTCGTTGGGGGATTGTTCGGACAGCGGCAGGCTGCGGTCCAGCGCGTGTTCGGCACGGACGATCAGTGCCTGCAGGGCTGCACTGAGTTCAGAGTTCGGGTTCAAACGGTTCGGCGTTGTCAGGGGATTCGGGATCGAGCAACAGGCGAACACGCAGTTCGGCCTGTTCGAGTGATTGCTGGCAGTGGCGGTACAGGCCGCTGCCGCGCTCGAAGGAGGCCAGCGATTCGTCCAGGCTCAGTTCGCTGCTCTCCATCCGTGCGACCAACTGCTCCAGTTCATCCAGCGAGTGCTCAAAGTCGATTGCCGGCGGCGGGGTATCAGGTGCGGGAACGGTCTTGGCCATGGGCCGCAACGCTAACGCAGCGGCGGCGTGGAATCAATCGGCATTGCGCCTCGCCAGCCGCTCTGCGGGTGCATCAGGGTGATGGACGCCAGCTCGGTTGCGCACCGGCGTCCGCAAAGATCGCCTTGCCGCGGGCGCTGATCCAGCGATCAGCCACGGCGACCAGTTCATCGCCGGCATACAGCAGCGGGCAGGTGCCGCGCTGCCACGGCGGAATCAAGCCCTGCTGGAACAGGTC
>JAPHUU010000402.1 GCA_026193555.1 Rhodanobacter sp. | reverse complement strand
CTGGTGGCGGCGCGGCCGATGCCGCTGCACGCGGCCGAGGCACACGGGAGCACCGCACCCAAGAGCATCCAGAAATTCACCGCCGGCATGCAGCGCTTCGATGGCCTGCTGCCGCTGTACTGGGACGCGGGCAAGGGCAAGCTGTACCTGGAGGTGCCGACGCCGGGTCAGTCGCTGCTGTACTTCACCACGCTGACCCGAGGGCTGGGTTCCAACGATGTGGGCCTGGACCGTGGCCAGGTGGCCGATGCCAGGCTGGTGCATTTTGATCGGGTCGGGCCGAAGCTGTTGCTGGTGCAGCCCAACCAGGCATTCCGTTCCGGCAGCGACAATCCGGACGAGCAGTTGGCGGTCAGCCAGTCGTTCGCCAGCTCGGTGCTGTGGGGCTTCAAGATCGTCGCGGTCAGCGGCACGCAGGTGCTGGTGGATGCCACCGATTTCGTGGTGCGCGACGGCCATGGCGCGATTGCCGCGCTGGCCAGGGCCAAGCAGGGCAAGTTCAGGCTCAATGCCGAGCGCAGCGCGGTCTATCTGCCGGGCACCAAGGCTTTTCCGCGCAACACCGAGATGGAGACCACGGTCACCCTGACCCATGAAACGGGCAACGATCCCGGCAGCGAGCCCGGCCAGTATGTGCGGGATGTGACGCCGACTCCCGACGCGATCACCCTCAACGAGCGCTACTCCTTCGTGGCGCTGCCGCCACCCGGTTACACGCCACGGGTGAGTGTGCCGGGCGACGGCTATTTCGAGATCGCCTACACCGACGACGCGGCACCGCTGGGTGCGCCGCTGGTGAAGCACTTCATCATCCGCCAGCGCCTGCAGAAGAAGGATCCGGGCGCGGCGCTCAGTGACCCGGTCAAGCCGATCGTCTATTACCTGGACCGCGGCGCGCCCGAGCCGATCCGCGAGGCGCTGCTGTCCGGTGCGCGCTGGTGGAACCAGGCGTTCACCGCCGCCGGCTACCGCAATGCGTTTCGGGTTGAACTGCTGCCCGAAGGGGTCGACCCGATGGACGCGCGCTACAACGTGATCCAGTGGGTGCATCGCGCCACCCGCGGCTGGAGTTACGGCGCCGCGATCGTGGATCCGCGCACCGGCGAGATCATCAAGGCCAACATCACGCTGGGCTCGCTGCGCGCGCGCTACGACTACCTGCTGGCCGAGGGCCTGCTGTCGCCCTATGCCAAGCCCGGCCGGGTGCCGGATGCGATGCAGCGCTTCGTGATGGCGCGGCTGTCGCAACTGGCGGCGCATGAACTGGGCCACACGCTGGGGCTGGCGCACAACTACATCGCCAGCAGCCAGAAGCGCGCCTCGGTGATGGACTACCCGGCACCGCTGGTCAACCTGACGCCGAGCGGTGAGATCGACCTGTCCGACGCCTACGCGGTGGGCATCGGCGACTGGGACAAGGTATCGATCGACTACGGCTATCAGGACTTCGCGCCGGGTACCGATGTGCCGGTCGCGCTCGACCGGATTCTCGGCGATGCCCGCAGCCACGGCCTCACCTTTCTCACCGACCAGGACGCGCGACCCGCCGGCGCCGCCGAGCCCGAGGTCAACCTGTGGGACAACGGCGTCGACATGGCCGCCGAGCTGCGCTCGGTGATGAAGGTGCGGGCGACGGCGCTGCAGCACTTCGGCGCTAACGCGGTGCGCCGCGGCATGCCGCTGGCCACGCTCGAAGACGCGCTGGTGCCGGTGTACCTGTTTCACCGCTATCAGCTCGATGCCACCGCCAAGGTGCTTGGCGGCCTGCGCTACGACTATGCGCTGCGTGGCGATGGCCAGCGGCCGACCACGCCGGTATCGGCGGCGGAACAGCGCGATGCGCTGGACGCGCTGCTGCAGACGCTGTCACCCGCAGCACTGGCGCTTCCGGCGCCGCTGCTGGCCAGCATTCCGCCGCGCCCGCCCGGCTACCAGCTCAACCGCGAGCTGTTCGCCCGCTACACCGGGCTGACCTTCGATCCGCTGACGCCGCCGGTCACCGCCGCCGACCTGACCCTGACCAACCTGCTGCAGCCTGAGCGCGACGCGCGGCTGGTCGAGCAGCACGCCGCCGATCCGGCGCTGCCCGATCTCGGTGAGGTGATCGACAAGCTGATCGCGGCGACCTTCGACACCCCGGCCGTCGATGGCTACCAGGCCGAAATCCTGCACGCCGAACAGACCCTGCTGGTGCAGCACCTGATGGACCTGGCCGACAGCGCCGACATGCCCGCCGTGCGCGCGGTGGCCGCGCTGAAGCTGGATCAGCTGCAACGCCGTGCGGCCAAGGGCAAGGGCGGCGATACCGCCGCGCAGGCGCAGCGCTTTGCACTGGCCAGCGCGATAGCGCGCTTCCAGAAGCGGCCGGCCAGCGCCAAGCCACTGCCGGCACCGCCCACTGCGCCACCGGGCAGCCCGTTGGGCGACTGAAAGTCATTGGGACTGACCGCCGATCGACGGGGCGAGGCCCACCGACGGTCCGGAATCCGGACTGTCGGTGGGCCTGCTTGCCGGGATGCTGCGGGCTGATCAGGCGCGCTTCCTGCCAGCTTTCCGGGGGTGTGCATTACTGGGTGCCTGGATCACCTTCGACGCCCCTGACCGAATCCGGGTGCGTATTCGACGCCCACTGGCCGCCGGCAAGGGGCAACGGGCTGCGAACTCGTGATTTCCCTTGATGGGGACAGACCGGCAACCAGATCGGGGTCCGTCAGCGCGAGCACATCACCTCGCTGACCTTTTTCCCCACAGCCGGTAGGCGCCCTCGACCAGAACCGCCAGGCCGATCATTGTGACCAGGACCCACAACTTTGCCGGTTTGGTGTGCGCGGTCTGCCAGGTCAGCGCAGCCAGTGCCGTGAGACAGGCGAGGGCGCCCAATGTCGATATCCATGCATGACTTCGGGTCGTCTTCGCCTGCCGCGCGTTGGCGAGGTTCACGGCGGCAAAGATCAGCAGAAAGCCGCCGCTGCCAAGTGTGGCGACGCTGGTCAGATCGAAGGCGTTGGCAACCAGCAAGGTGAGCACGGCGGTGATCAGCAGGCCCGCCACCGGTCGATTCCAGACCTTGTGCTCCAGCACGGCCGGCAACTCGCCATCGCGGGCGATGCAGTAGCTCAGCCGCGCAGCGCCATACAGCGTCGCATTGATGGCCGAGGCGGTGGACAGCATCGCGGCGATCGCGATCAGCACGAATCCGGCATGGCCGAGAAAGGGCCGGGCAGCCTCGGCCAGCGCGTAATCCTTGGCCGCGACTATGGTGTCCACTGGCAGGTTGCCGACCGTGACCAGCGAGACCATCACGTACAGCGCGATCACGGATCCGACCGCGACGTAGTAGGCCCGCGGCAGCGTGCGCGCTGCGTCGCGCACGTCGGGGGCGGTGTTGGCGATCAGCTCGAAACCCTCGTAGGCCAGGAAGATGATCATCCCGCCCGCCGTCAGCTGCAGCGGCGGCGACCATGAGCCCGGCGCGATCCGGCTGGCGTGGATACTTGCGATGCCGGTGCCGACGAACAGCAGCAGGATCGCCACCTTCAAACCCACAATCCAGCTCTCGGCCTTGCCGATCGACTTGACGCTGAGCAGGTTCAGCCCGACAAGCGCGATTACCCCGAGACTGAGCAGCACATGCTTTCCGACCGCCTGCCACGCATGCGGCAGGAAGGTGGCGGCGTAACTGCCGAAGGCCAGTGCATACAGCGAGAGCATCACCACATAACTCAGCCACAACAACACGTTCATGCTGCCGGTGAACATGCCGGTGCCGAAGCTGCGGTCGAGAAAGGTGACCGTGCCGCCGCGGCTCGGCCAGGCCACTGACAGTTTTGCGTAGGCATACGCGGTCAGCAGGGCCACCATGCCGGCCAGGGCAAACGCCAGCGGGGTGCCGCCATGCGCCATCTGCACCGCCAGCCCCAGCACCGCAAAAATGCCACCGCCCACCATGCCACCCACGCCGATGGCCACCACCGGCCACAGCCCCAACTTGCCATCGTTCGTCTTGTCCATCTGGTCAGTATCTCCTGTCCAGAATCTTCTGTATGGATATCCGCGCTGGTTGACGGGCGTCTGCATTCGGAGTCTTCACATGGCCTCATGCATGTTCGACCTGACTGAGGGAGACCTCCACATGAAAAGTGCAAGCGTCATGATCTGGTTGCTGGCCGGCGTCAGGCTCCGCCAGCTAGTGCAGGTAGTCAGGCCACAGCAATCGGCACGGCGGCACCGGTCCGTCGCGCGCCTCCTTCCGGAGGATGTTTGCGGCAGGTTGTCCGGACTTTCCGGAGTCACAGGCAGCTTCAGGGGATGTGCGCGGGGATGGGCACAGAGGGGAAGGCGACAAGAGGTCGCATCCGGTTCCTGGTTTGTCTGTGGCCGCAGGGAGACTCGCACCATGATGCACCGGCTGTTCCGCCGGTTTCGACATGCTGGCAAAGCGCTCGCCATGGTTGCCATGGTGCTTGCCAGCAACGCCGCCTGGGCCCAGCAGTCGCCCGCGCTGGATCGCGTCAGCATCTGGATGGGCGGCTACTACGCGTACGCCGATACCACGATCGGTGCGGGCGACAAGAGCGGCCAGTGGAACGGTGGCGTCCATCTGGAACACGATCTCGGCTTCAATGCTCACAAGACCGTCCCCCGTGCGCGACTGGACTTCCTGCTGGGCGACAGCCAGGGTTTCTCGCTGGATTTCTACAGCGTCAATCGTGCCAGCCGCGAACGCCTGGCGCGCGACATCCGCTACGCCGGCAACAACTACGCCATCGACACCACGGTGCGCAGCCAGCTCGATTTCGATTTCGGCAGCGCCGCCTATCGCTGGTGGTTCGGGCACGGCAACGACGTGTTCGGCCTGGGCCTCGGTGGCGCCTATTATCGCGTGCATGCCGCCCTCGCCAGTGCGGCAATGGTCAACGGGATTCCGGCCGGGCAGGCTTCGAGCGAGAGCCGCATCGGTGCCTGGGCGCCGATGCTGCAGCTCGGGTGGCGGCATGCGTTCAATGATCAGTGGCGCATCTATGTCGATGCGTCGGGGGTGAAGAAGAACGGGGGGCGGCTGAGCGGGCATATCTATAACGCCGCGCTCGGTGCCGAATGGTTTCCGTGGCGCAACGTCGGAGTGGGTGCCGAGTACGGCTATACGCGCATCAAGCTCGACCAGCGCAAGCATGATTACGATCTCAGCCTCGACATGCAGCTCGACGGCCCATCGTTGTTCGCGCGGTTCCGCTTCTAGAAAACCCGAAGCAGGGAGCGGCATGCACTTTGCCCGGGGTGCTGACTTCCCGGCTTGCCGATCCTGACCGGGCGGCCTGTCACGCCAGCCGGGCTCCGCTCGCTGCGGGAACGCCGTGGCGCCCCCGGTTTTCTTGCTAGAGTCCCTCGACGCAGGGATAACCCGCAGCAAGCAGAAATGCGTTGCACGAGCATGTGCAGCAACGGCAACGGGTTGCTGATGCGAGCGTTCGGCAGGATTTCGCGCGGCAGGTAACACACAACCGGCAACACCGCCTGACGCAGACATCGAAGCGCCGGGCACGTTCAGCAAACTCGACCGAGGAGACGTGGGCATGACCCTGAAGATCATCGGTGCCGGATTCGGGCGTACCGGCACCTTGTCCACCTATACCGCACTCAACCAGCTCGGATTTCCCTGCTACCACATGTTCGAGGTGCTCGAAAACAAGCAGAACAAGGCGCACCTGGATTTCTGGCGTCATGTGGCGAACACCGAAGCGGGGACGCAGCACGATTGGGAACAGGTGTTTTCCCGCTACACCGCCACCGTGGACAATCCGGCCTGTTGCGTATGGCGCGAGCTGCTGGCGGCCTGTCCCGATGCCAAGGTGCTGCTGACGCTGCACCCGCGCGGCGCAGCGGCCTGGTATGAAAGCACGATGGACACGATCTATTTCACCGAGACCATGTGGCAATTCAAGGTGCTCGAGTTAACCACGCCGTTCGGGCGCAAGTTTGGTGACATGTCGCGCAAGCTGATCTGGCAGCGTTCGCACCAGGGCACCATGGACGATCGCGAGCGGGCACTGGCGCACTACGCGCAGCACATAGAGGACGTGAAAGCCGCCGTGCCTGCCGAGCGGCTGCTGGTGTTTTCCGTCGACCAGGGCTGGAAGCCCTTGTGCGATTTCCTTGGCGTGCCGGTACCTGCATCGGAATTTCCCAACGTGAACGACCGCGCCGCCATCAAGCAGACCCTGGCGAAATTGACCCGCGGCGCCTACGTGATTCTGGGTGCTGGCGCGGCCGGGGCCGCCGGGCTGATCTACACGGCGGTGCATTTCCTGTCCTGAGGTCAGCCACCGGGTCAGGGCGTCTGGCCCTCGGGGATCTGCGGGCTGAGCGCTGGCGTGGGG
>JAPHUU010000260.1 GCA_026193555.1 Rhodanobacter sp. | reverse complement strand
GGCAGCGCGGGGGCGACCTTGAAATTCAGCGGGCCCGGCTATTTCAGCGTGGTGGTGGGCGCGCAGACGCGGCACCAGGCCGACTGGATCGGTCGCGTGTCGACCGTGGGCTTCATCGCCCTGCTGCTGCTGGCCTATCGCAGCCTCAGTTCACTGCTGCTGTCGGCGCTGCCGATCGCCAGTGCCGCGCTGGCCGGCATCGCGGCCCTGACGCTGGCGTTCCCCGAGGTACACGGGATCACCCTGGCGTTCGGTTTCACCCTGCTCGGCGTGGCGCAGGAATACCCGATCCGCGTACTCAGTCATCGCCGTGCCGGCGAGGATGCCCTGCAGAGTGTGCGCGCATTGTGGCCGCTGCTGCTGACCGCGATCGCCTCGGCCTGCATCGCCTACCTCGCGTTCTATGCGTCCGGCGTGAATGGCCTCAAGCAGCTGGCGGTGTTCACCATCGTCGGCCTGCTGGTGGCCGGCTTCAGCACGCGTTACCTGTTGCCACGACTGCTGCCGGTGCGCGTGCGCGACGTGGCCGACATGCGCTGGCTGGTGCGTGCGCGCGACCTCGTCGACCGCCTGCCACGGCCGCGCTGGATTCCGCTGCTGGTGGGCGTGGGGATCATCCTGATGCTGGCGTTTGCGCCGGGCCCGTTCTGGCAGAACAACCTGGCCGCACTGACCCCGCTGCCGCAGGACATGCTGCTGCGCGACGCCCGCCTGCGCGAGGCGCTGGGCGCACCCGACGTGCGCTATCTGGTCGTGCTGCAGGCGTCGACGGAGCAGGGCGTGCTGGCGCTGTCCGAGCAGCTGCAGCCGAAGGCCGATGCACTGGTGGCGCAGCATGCCCTCGATGCGCTGGAACTGCCGTCGCGCTACCTGCCCCCGGTGGCGCTGCAACAGGCGCGGCAGCGCAGCCTGCCTGATCGCGCCACGCTGCAACACGCACTGAACGAGGCGTCGAAGGGTCTGCCGTTCCAACCCGGCCTGTTCCAGCCGTTCGTCGACGACGTGGAAACGGCCCGCCGGTTGCCGCCGCTGACCCCCGAGCGCTATGCACAGAGCCCGTTGGGCCAGCGCCTGGCCGCGATGCTGGTGCGGCGCGACGGTCACTGGCTGGGGTTGGGCACGGTCAGCGGCCTGCACGACGTGGCCGCGCTGCGGGCGCTGGGCGCGGGCAGCGACGGGCGCGTGCGGCTGCTTGATCTGAAGGCCGCCTCCGAGTCGCTGGTCGCCGCCTACCGCACGCGCATCCTGCAGGCGTTGCTGATCGCCAGCCTGCTGCTGGTGCTGACCATCACGTTCGCGCTGCGCAGCCTGCGCCGCGCGTGGCACGTGCTGGCGCCAATGACGCTGGCGACGTTCCTGGTGTTGGCGGTGGAGCGGCTGGCCGGGATCGAGATCTCGCTGTTCCACCTCGTCGCGTTGATCCTGGCCGGCGGCCTCGGCCTGCATTACGCCCTGTTCTTCGAACGCGACACCGGCAACCCGGCCGAACAACGGCGCACCCTGCACGCCACCATCGTGTGCGTGCTGTCCGCCCTGCTGGTGTTCGGCATGCTGGCCTGGGCCACGATTCCGGTGCTGCGCGCGATCGGCCTCACCGTGAGTCTCGGCGTGGCGTTCCACTTCTGCCTCTCGATCCTGATGGCACCGCATGCTCGACAAGACTGAGTTCGCTCCGCTGATTCCCCATGCCGGCAGCATGTGCCTGCTCGACGGCGTGCTGGCGTGGGATGCCACCACCATCCATGCAGTGAGCGAGAGCCACGCGCGCGCGGACAACCCGCTGCGCGGCCCCGATGGCCTGCATGCGGTGCATCTGGCCGAATACGGCGCGCAGGCGATGGCGGTGCATGGCGCGCTGCATGATCGGGCGCAGGGGGCGACCGCGGTCAAGCCAGGTCGTCTGGTCAGTCTGCGCGATGTGCAGTTGACCGACGAGTACGTGGATATCCTGGGCGGTCAACTGGACGTCCATGCCGAATGCCTGCATGCCGACGATAGCGGCGCGCAGTACACCTTCCGGGTCGAACAGGCTGGACGATTACTCGCGAGCGGACGCGCCGCCGTCATCCATCCGCGTGCCACGCGCTGACGCGCGAGCCACGGGGCCGGATCCATCGCGGGGACGCGTTCGGCCACCGATCGACCTGACACTGCCTTGCCCTCGGTGCCGCGTGCCGCGCCGCGCTTTTTCGTGTAATTTCTTGCGTCAAGCTGACACGTTACGGCGCCACCAGGCGCGCGGGTCAGCGGCAGGCTGCTCGTACCTTCTTGCAACCCCGGCGTGGAACACGGTCGCCCGGGTCATGAGCAGGGGCTTGTGCACCACGGCTCGCTACAACGAGTCGCGGTCGGGCATCGCGCGCCCGCACAGGGGATCACACATGAGTCACGTCTGCCGAATGATGTTGGACCAGCAGGCCGGGCGAGCCCCGCCCGGCGTCGCGTCGGTTGGCGACAGCATCAAGAAGTTCACCGGGATCGTCGATGGCCTCCGCCACGGCATCGGGGGCCACAGCTTCGACCGCGCCAGCACCACCGCCGGCTTGTCCGGCAACCAGGACGTGGCGGCGAGACTGACATGACGGGGAATTCGACAGGCACCGGCATGCGGCAAGCCGCTTGTGCAGCAGACGTTGCGACTCAGAAGGTTCGTGCAGGCCCTCACCCGATGTCCGCAAGCCATGTGCGCTCCACGGTGATCGAGGCGGCCG
>JAPHUU010000046.1 GCA_026193555.1 Rhodanobacter sp. | reverse complement strand
GGTGACAACGCCTGGCGGCTGCCGCAGATGCACATGGGCTGGCCGTGGCTGCCCGAGTCGCGACTGAACGAACTGCTTCCACCGACATTGTCGCTGCAACGACTGCACGCCGCAGTGATCGACAAGGGCTGCTATCCCGGACAGGAAATTGTGGCGCGACTGCACTATCGCGGCGGCAGCAAACGGCACCTGCATGGCGTCGAATTGTCGCAGCCAGCGTCTGCCGGTGAGGCGCTGCAGATCGATGGGCGGGAAGTCGGCTGTCTGCTCGACGTCCTTCGACAGGAGGATCGCATCGACGCATTGGCGGTGCTCCATGATGAGGTCGTATCGCAGGCACGAGGCGGGCGTCTGGACGTCTTCGACGCCCAGGCGGGCATTCGCCTTTGCACGGCATGGCCACCTTGATCGAACGATCACCTCTCGAACGAATATTCCGTATCAAGAGAGCGTCAACGAATGGCAAATGCGGAGTGAACCTGAACACCATGGCACTTGCCTTCATTCCAGTCCGCCACTAGGCTCCGCAAATCGAAATATCGCGACACCCTTTCACCGAGGTGTCGATGTACGCGACGAACCGGATGAATCCGGATCGGCGCGACCCGGCAGAACAGGCCGGATGGTACCCGCTTCACCAGCCACCCGGTGAAGCAACTGCAGGCAAGACGTCCCAAGCGCGCGTCAAAGCCATTGCAACACAGTCCTGATCGGCATCACGCACGCCCATCGAACCGCCACAATTCCGTGGCAAATCGCCCAGCCATGAGTTTCGGTTGCGACGATAGATCCAGATGGAACGGCCTGCCCGCCCGTCCATCGCAACGGCACGCAAAACCAGCAGTCCGGCTTTGCGTGTACAGCACGTTGGAGGCAGAACATGAAACTTTCCATCCTGCTATGGCTCACATCACTGTTGCCGCAGCCCGTCGCGGACCACGCCTGCCTGGCGACGACCGTGTACCTGGAGGCGCGCAGTCAATCCACCGTGGGACAACTCGCCGTAGCCGAGGTAGCCATGCGTCGGCGCGAACGTGGAAGCTGGGGCAATACGGTCTGCAAGGTGGTGACCTCACCACACCAGTTCGCGACCACCACCACGTCCGGCTCGTTTGACATCACGAATCTGGATGCTTTCCACAAGGCCTGGCTGATCGCCGGATACTCGATCCACAACTGGCAGCTGCCGGTCGCCCAGCGACAGATAGTGGTGCCGCACGCCGATCACTTCGCCACCACGGCGATCAGTCCGGCATGGTCACACAATCGCCGCAGCGTGACGATTGGCGAACATGCGTTCTACGCGGTGAACTGAAATCGCGGCAAGAGCAGGCTGCATGGTCCAAAACAGGAAAAGCCCTCTTTCGAGGGCTTTTCCTGTTTTGGACGTCCATACGTCTGGACGTCCATGACAATGGAAGGAATCAACGCGCGTACACCTGACCGCCCCGAACCTCGACATAGTCGCCGCGCCGCACCCCGGGGTTGTCACGCTGGGTCACGGTCGCGTACCGGCCATCGTCCAGACGCACCACGATTCGCCAGGCCACACGATCACCATCACTGCGCTTGCCGACCTGGCTGCCAATCACTCCGCCGGCCACCGCGCCGGCCACTGTTGTCGCCGTGCGGCCATCGCCCTTGCCTATTGTGCTGCCGAGCACGCCGCCTGCCAGCGCACCGATCACCGCGCCCAGCGCGCTGTTGTCGTTGCCGCGGACATAGACCTGTTGTACCTCCTGCACCACGCCGCAAGTCTGGCATCGGACCTGGTGGTTGCCGTAGTGCTGATCCTGATAGCCGTACCCGCGATCAACATTGCCATTGTCGCGGTACGGCGCCACGCAGCCAGCGAGCGAAACGCCAGCCGCCAGAACAATCGCCAGAAAAACCTTTTTCGTCACTGCGTTCATGATCAAGTCCTCGGTTCGAGGGAACAAAGTAAGTGCCATCTGCTCAATGAGCGTCGGAAACAGCCGTCACACCCTCCTGTACTTGCACCCGATCGCCCGGATCGTGATCCATGCGCACCGTACGGGTCACCCCGTTGTACACATAGCGCACGTCGTAGCCAACGATCTTGCTGCTGGTGTTGTTGACCGTGCGGCACTTGCGCTCGACCGAGGTGGTGACCTGGGCATGTTGGCGACTGGCCTCGATGCGGTTGCCCGCGTAGCCACCACCGACGGCACCGGCCACGGTGGCCAGTGTCTTGCCTTTGCCACCCCCCACCTGATTGCCTACCAGGCCGCCTACCACCGCGCCGATCGCGGTGCCGGCAATGCGATGCTCATCCTTGGGTGGAGCGCTATGCGTAACCGTTTCATCGTGACAAACCTGCTTGGGATTGTTCACCGTCGAATGCACCGGATCGACACTGACTACCTTGGCGTACCTGACTCCGGAATTGGCCCCGACACCAGCACCGGAATCCGCAGCGCCATTGGCTATGCCTGCGTCCGCGTTGCGGTTGCAGGCAGACAGACCCGTCACGAGTGCAGCCGCGATAGCGATATTGAGTACATTGACCATCAACCTGTTCGTCATCATCTTTCCTCTGTGTTTGGACGAGGCCATCCGCGGATGGCGTTACCCATCCACGCAATTACCTGCGGCAATCATTGAACATTGTTCCAACTGAATCAGACTTAGCTTGCCTGCGTTACATTTTCCGCATGTCGATGCCGGCGAGACTCCCCTGCCCCGTCGGAATGGAAACCCTGCCATGTCCACCTTGATCGACAGCCATGTCCACCTTGATGCCGCCGCGTTCGATCCTGATCGCGAAGCAGTGATCGCAAGCGCGCGTCAGGCAGGGGTCGAGACCATGATCGTGCCGGCGGTCGACTTCGCCAGCTGGCCGCGCATCAGATCGCTGTGTGCCGACCATCATGGCCTGCTCCCCGCTTACGGACTCCATCCGATGTATCTGGCGCAGCATGCACCTGAGCATGTGGACGCACTGTCTTCATGGCTCGATGACGGCGACGCGGTCGCGCTTGGCGAGATCGGGCTGGACTTTCACCTTGCAGCGCTCGACAAGCCGTTGCAGCGCGAGTATTTCGCCCGCCAGCTGCAACTTGCACGGGCTCGTGACCTGCCGGTAATCGTGCATGCGCGTGGCGCGCTGGAGGAAGTCATGCTGACGTTGCGCCAGACACCGGGGCTGCGTGGCGTGGTGCACAGTTTTTCCGGCAGCGAACAGCAGGCGCAACAGCTGTGGCGGATGGGTTTCCACCTGGGTATCGGCGGGCCAGTCACCTATGAGCGTGCCCAGCGCCTGCATCGCATCGTCGCGCAGATGCCCCTGGAATTCCTGCTGCTGGAGAGCGACGCGCCGGATCAGCCCGATGCCCACCATCGTGGCCAGCGCAACGAACCGGCCCGTGTCATCGAGGTGCTGCGTCAGATTGCCGGGTTGCGAGGGGCATCGGAAGACGAGATCGCCAGCGCCACCTCCGAAAACGCGCGCCGCCTGTTCGGCCTGGAACAGCACGCGGGCTGAGTCGTCCACTGGCTTTTGTTTCATTGGTGAAATATGCTTTGGTGAAATGGAAAACCTCAGACAACATATCGACACGATGAACGAAGGCATCGACCGGGTCAGCGAGGTGATCCCGGAGATGCCTGCCGCCGAGGCCAAGCTGAGTCGGCTGGTTCTGATGGTGGGCACCAGCCTGCAACAGGAGCTGGAGCTGCGGCTCAAGCCGCACAAGCTCAACCACAGCGAATTCCTGACATTGATGATCCTGTACAGCCGCCCGGATGGCAGCTCCACCCCGGGCGAACTGTGCGAGTTTGCCACCCAGGGCGCCACCAACATGACGCGCATTGGCAATGCGCTGGTGAAACGGGGACTCATTACCCGCGGCGCCAGTGCGGAGGATCGGCGCTGCGTGGTCATCCGCATCACGACCGCGGGCCGGCGTCTGGTTCAACAGATGTTGCCGCCAATGTTTCCGCGCATCGGCGCCATGTTTGCCGGCTTCAACGGCACCGACAAGAGCGAGCTGAGCCGGTTGCTGCACAAGCTTGCCGACAATCTTGGTCACATGAGCGAGTCCACGACTCCATGAAGGAACCAGCGATGAGGCAAGCCCCACTCCGCGGTCGCACGGTACTGGTCGCCGCTTCCCTGCTGGCTCTGGTCGCCTGCGCCACGCCACCGCCGAAGTTGGGACCGCCGGCCCTGCGCGACGACGTACCGTTGGCCGGACTGCAGGCGCCGACCCGCGCCGGCTGGCCCGACGCGCAGTGGTGGCGGGGCTACCACGATCCGCAATTGAATGACCTGATCGAGCGCGCCATGCGCCAGGCGCCCGACCTGGCGTTGGCACGCAGCCGCGTACAAGGTGCCGAGCAATCGGCGCGGCTGGCGGCAGCCCAACTCGGCATGTCCGTCAATGGCAACGCGCAGGTATCACGCCAGCGCATCAGCGACTACGGACTGATCCCGAGTCGGTTCCTCGGCTTCAGCTGGTACAACCAGGCCGACATCGGCGCCCAGTTGCAGTACGACTTCGACTGGTGGGGCAAGAAGCGATCGACGATGGAAGCGGCACTGGACCAGACACTCGCCGTCGCCGCCCAGGGCAGTGCCGCCGCGCTGGCGATCCAGTATGCGGTCGCCGATACCTATTTCGACTGGCAGACCGACCAGGCGCGGCTGCAGCTGGCCGACCAGCAGCTGATCACCCAGCAGCGACTGGCGACCATCGCCACGCTGCGTGTGAAGCAGGGCGTGGATTTGCCGGACGAGGCACAGAAGGCCGCAGCGCAGCTGGCAGCGGCACGCCAGATGCAGGTGGCGCTGCAGGGTTCGGCGCAGATTCGCCAAGTCACCCTGGCCTCCCTGCTCGGCCTCGCTCCGGCGCAGTTGCCAGCCCTGCAACCGAGGCCGCTGCCCGCCGTCGAGGGGGGCTTGCCGAACGATGCTGGGCTGGATCTGATCGCGCGTCGCCCGGATATCGCTGCCAGCCGCTGGCAGGTCGAGGCCGCCTTGCGGAATACCGATACCGCGCGCGCCGAATTCTTTCCGGATGTCAGCGTCAGCGCGCTGGCCGGTTTGTCCAGCATCGACATGGGCAAGTTGCTGACACCTGGCAGCCGCGTCTTCGGGCTGACCCCGGCACTGCATCTGCCGATTTTCAACGGCGGCTCACTGCAGGCCAACTATGGTCTCAGCAAGGCCCAGCTGGCCGCCGCCGTGGCCCAGTACAACGGCACCGTGCTCACCGCCGCGCGTGAGGTCGCCACCCAGGCGCTGGGCGCCGAACAGATCGCTGCACAACGCCATGAACAACAGGCGCAGCTCGACGCGGACACCGTATTGCTTGCCAGCGCGCGGGCGCGGGCACGCCAAGGAGTGCGTGACGCCCGTGAGGGCCTCGCCGCGCAGGCACAACTGCTGCTGCAGCGCGATGACGCAATCCAGCTGCAGGCGCAGGCGTTGCATACCGATCTGGCGTTGATCAAGGCGCTGGGCGGTGGCTATCGGGCCAGTGACAACCCCTCCCTTCCTGCTTCCTCTTCCACCGTTTCCTCCGGAGCTGTTGACCATGAGCGCCACTGAGTCCGACGCGTCGCAAGTCGCCAATCCCTCCAACGACAGCGGCATGGCCGCGAAGGACCCGGGGAAACGGCGCCGGGCGCTGCTGATCGTGGCGAGCGTGTTCATTCTTGGCGGGCTGACCTGGTTCCTGCTGTGGACGTTCGTGTTCTCCACTCGCCAGAAGACCGACAACGCGTATGTCGGCGGCAACCAGGTGGCGATTTCCGCCCAGGTGCCGGGCACCGTGGTGGCGATCCTCGCCGATGACACCCAGCACGTGGACGCCGGCCAGATCCTGGTGAAGCTGGACGGCACCGATGCCAACGTGCGCCTGCAGCAGGCGCGCAGTGCACTGGCCCAGGCCGTGCGCGAAGTGCGCCAGCAGACCAGTTCGGCCAGCGGTGCCGATGCGCGGGCGACGGCAAGCCGGCTCGAGCTGGACAAGACCCAGGCTGACCTGAAGCGTCACCTGCCGCTGCTCGCCGCGCATGCCGAGTCGCCCGAGATCGTGCAGCATCTGCGCGACGGCGTGGCGCAGGCGCGCGCCGCACTGGCCGCCGCCGAAGCGCAGGCCGGCGCCGCCCATGCCGCCATCGAGGGCACCGACATCGCACACAATCCCGCCGTGCTGCAGGCACGCGCGAACTTCAGCGCCGCGTGGATCGCCGCCCAGCGCAACGCGATCTACGCACCGGTATCCGGTTACGTCGCCCAGCGCAGCGTGCAGCTGGGCAACAGCGTGCAACCGGGCCAGCAGCTGATGAGCGTGATTCCGCTGCACGATCTGTGGATCGACGCGAACTTCAAGGAGAGCCAGCTGCGCCACATCCGCATCGGCCAGCCGGCCAGCGTGGTCTCGGACCTCTACGGCAGCGACGCGACCTACCACGGCAAGGTGATCGGCATCGGCGCGGGCACCGGCAGTGTGTTCTCGCTGCTGCCAGCGCAGAACGCCACCGGCAACTGGATCAAGGTGGTGCAGCGGGTGACCGTACGCATCGCGCTGGACAACCAGGAACTCGACCGGCATCCGCTGCGGGTCGGTCTGTCGGCCGATGTCACGGTGGACATCCGCAACGACAAGGGCAGCGTGCTGGCCGGTACCCCGACGAAACCGCCGGTGGCGCAGACCGACGTCTACGAGCAGATGGCCAGCCAGGCCGGTGCCGAAGCCGACCGGATCATCCGCGCCAATCTTCCACATGCCGCCACAGTGAACTGAGCCCCGACCGATGGCCGCCACGCCGAACGACGCCACGCCGCTCAAACCATTGCACGGCGCCCCGCTGGCGCTGCTGACCATCGCCGTCGCCTTCAGCACCTTCATGGAGGTGCTGGACATGACGATCGTCAATGTCGCGGTGCCGCACATCGCCGGCAGCCTCGGCGTCAGCCCCAGCGAAGGGACCTGGACGATCAGCTCCTACGCCCTGGCCAGCGCAATCATGCAGCCGCTGACCGGCTGGCTGGCGCGCCGCTTCGGCGAGGTGAAGACCTTCGTGGTATCGGTGCTGCTGTTCGTGGTGTTCTCGATGCTGTGCGGGCTGGCCACCAGCATGCCGATGCTGGTGATCGGCCGCCTGCTGCAGGGTGCCGGCTCCGGCCCGATGGTGGCGCTGTCGCTGACCCTGCTGCTGTCCAACTACCCGAGGGAGAAACAGGGCATCGCGCTGGCGTTGTGGGCGATGACCGTGGTGGTGGCGCCGATCTTCGGGCCGATCCTGGGTGGCTGGCTGACCGACAATTTCAGCTGGCCGTGGATCTTCTACATCAACCTGCCGGTCGGGCTGGCCGCTGCGGTGGTCACCTGGGGCCTGCTGCGCAAACGCGAGACGAAGACCACCAAGGCACCGATCGACATGATCGGCCTGGCCCTGCTGGTGGTGGGCGTGGGCGCACTGCAGTTCATGCTGGACAACGGCAACGACAACGACTGGTTCTCCTCACCGATGATCCTCACCCTGGGCCTCACCGCCCTGGTCTGCCTGACGTTCCTGATCGTGTGGGAACTGCACGCCAGGCATCCGGTGGTGGACCTGTCGCTGTTCAAACAGCGCAATTTCACCGTCGGCGTGATCAGCCTGTCGCTGGGCATGTTCGCGTTTTTCGGCATCAACGTGGTGTTCCCGCTGTGGTTGCAGATCAACCTGGGCTATACCGCCACCTGGGCCGGTCTGGCCACGGCACCGGTCGGCATCCTGGCGTTCCTGATCGCGCCGATCCTTGGCAAGAACATGCACCGGCTCGATCTGCGCGCCGTGGTGACATTCGCCTTCCTGGTGTTTGCCGGCACCGCCTACTGGTTCTCCACCTTTGACAGCTCGGCCTCGTTCTCCAGCCTGATCCTGCCGCGCTTTGTGATGGGCCTGGCGATTCCCTGCTTCTTCATCCCACTGAACCAGGTCTACCTTTCCGGCCTGCCGGTGGATCAGATCGCCAGCGCCTCGGGGCTGTCCAACTTCTGCCGCACGATGGGCTCGAGCGTCTCGACGGCGGTGATGGTCACGCTGTGGGCGCATCGCGGCGAACAGCACCACGCCACGCTGACCGAGAACGTCAGCGCAGCCCATCCGGCCACCGTCCAGTTCCTGCAGCACCTCACCCACGCCGGCATGTCGCGCACCCAGGGTCTGGGCGTGATCAACCAGCTGCTGACGCGCGAGTCACTCACCCTGGCGGTCAACGACGTTTTCCTGGGGTGTTCGATCCTGTTCGTGCTGCTGATCCCGCTGTTGTGGTTTGCCAGGCCACCCTTCGGTAGTGCCGGTGGCGCGGCGCACTGATTTGCTGCAGTCATCGGCTGCAGCATGAACCACCACCGGCAACTGGTGCATCGCAATATCTTCTGCTAGCTTGTCCGCATGGCACAAACCAAGCGCACCATCAAGAAGTACCCGAACCGGCGTCTCTACGACACGGAAATCTCCAGCTACATCACGCTGGAGGAAGTCCGCCAGCTGGTGATGGACAACGAGGACTTCGAAGTCCGCGATGCCAAGAGCGGCGATGACCTGACCCGTTCGGTCCTGCTGCAGATCATCTCCGAGCATGAGGACAAGGGGCAGCCGATGCTGTCGCCGCAGCTGCTCAGCCAGATCATCCGCTTCTACGGCGATTCGCTGCAGGGCTTCATGGGACCCTACCTGGAGCGCAGTCTGCAGGTGTTTCTCGATCAGCAGACGCAGTTCCGCAGCCAGCTCAACAGCTTGATGGGGCAGACTCCCTGGACGATGCTGAACGATCTGACCGAGCGCAACATGGCGGCCTTCCAGGCCATGCAGCGCGGCGTGATCGAAACCGCCGCCAAGGTGGTTCCGCCGGCCACGGGTCCCGCCCGCGGCGGCAAGAAATCCGGCTGACCCCCGGCAGCGGTGCCACGTCGCGCACCGCTGGCACAACCTCTCCGCAACCCTCGATCGCTGCAGCACAACACGTGCTGCCCTGCGGCATGACCAGGCCCACGGACCGAATCCATGAACCCGACGTCCCTTCCCAAGCGCGTTGCCGTGGTCACCGGCGGCATCGGCGGTCTTGGTACCGAAATCTGCCGCCAGCTGGCCGGTGCCGGTCGCCAGGTGATCGCGGTGGACCTTGCCGCCCGTGAGGAACGCGTTGCCGCATTCCGCACCGAGGTCGCAAGTTTTGACGGCGCCATCGCATTCGAGGCCGCCGACGTCAGCGACTTCGACAGCTGCCAGCAACTGACCGCGCGCATCGAGCAGCGGCACGGCAGCCTCGACATCCTGGTCAATGCCGCCGGAATCACCCGCGACACCAGCCTGCGCAAGATGTCGCCGCAGCAATGGCACGAGCTGATGCGGGTGAACCTCGACGGCGTGTTCAACATGTGCCGCAATGTGGTCGAGGGCATGACCGCGCGCGGCTTTGGCCGCATCGTCAACATCAGTTCGGTGAATGGCCAGACCGGTCAGTTCGGCCAGACCAACTACTCCGCCGCCAAGGCCGGCGTACACGGCTTCAGCATGGCGCTGGCGAGAGAGACCGCGAGCAAGGGTGTCACCGTCAACACCGTGTCGCCCGGCTATTGCGATACCCCGATGGTCGCCGCGGTGTCCGCCGAGATCCGCCAACGCATCATCGCCGACATTCCGGTCGGTCGCCTCGGCATGCCGGCCGACATCGCCCGCGCCGTGGGCTTTCTCGGCGCCGATGACGCCGGCTACATCACCGGCGCCAACCTTCCGGTCAACGGTGGGTACTTCATGAGCTTCTGAATGGGCAGGTCACTGCGGCCATCCGCGATCGGGCGTGCCGCCGAACCGACGATGGCTCACCGCTCATGTACGTCACGTGCAAATTTGCACTAGGCTCGCCCCGTTCCGGGGGGGGATTCATGAGTACCAACACGAACGATCGACCGCGCACCTTCTTTGGCCAGCCGATGGCCCTGGCCTACCTGAGCTTTACCGAGGCCTGGGAGCGCTTCTCCTACTACGGCATGACCGCGATCCTGGTGCTGTACATGAGCCAGATGCTGCTGCTGCCTGGCCATGTCGAGGGCATCGTCGGATTCGCCAGCTTCCGCGCCACACTGGAATCGGTGTTCGGCCCGATGACCACGCTGGCGCTGGCCTCACAGATCATGGGGCTGTACACCGGCCTGGTCTACTTCACCCCGGTGCTGGGCGGCTGGGTCGCGGATCGCTGGATCGGCCGTCGGCTCGCGGTGATGCTCGGCGCGGTGATGATGAGCGCTGGCCATCTGGCGATGGCATTCGATGCCTCCTTCCTGCTGGCCCTGCTGCTGCTGATCGTCGGCTGCGGCCTGCTGAAGGGCAACATCTCGACCCAGGTCGGCGAGCTCTACGCCGAAACGGATGGTGAGGGGCGTACCCGCGCGTTTGCGATCTTCTCGATCAGCATCAATGTGGGCGCGGTGGTCGGGCCACTGATGTGCGGCCTGCTGGCCCAGCTCTATGGCTGGCACGCGGGATTCGGCTTGGCGGGGGCACTGATGCTGATAGGCCTGTTCACGTACATCGCGGGCTTCCGCCACTTGCCACGCGATCGTCCACGCGCCGGACCCGCGCCGAAGCAAGCACCGCTTGATAGTCGCCAATGGCGCATCGTCGGGGCGCTGGCGGTGGTGTCGGCGATCACCGTCTTCCAGAGCATCGGCTATTACCAGAACACCAACCTGGCACTGATCTGGATCAACCGCAACGTGGATTTGAACCTGCTCGGCTTCCACGTGCCGGTCGCCTGGTTCAACTCGATCGACCCGCTGGCCAGCATTGTCGGCGTGCCCCTGCTGTTTGCACTGTGGCGCCGCCAGGCTGCCCGCGACAGCGAGCCCGACGACCTCGGAAAAATCAGCATCGGCGCATGGCTGACCGTCGGCGCCAACCTGCTGCTGGTGGCCGCCTGCATGTTGGCCACAAGGACTCCGGTGATCGTGCCGCTGCTCTACGACCTCATCCTCGGCATCGCGTTCCTTTACTACTGGCCCACCCTGCTCGCCCTGGTTTCGCGTGCCGCACCGGCGTCGATCAAGGCGACCCTGATGGGCGCGGTATTCCTGTCGCTGTTTGCCGCCAACATGATCATCGGCTGGCTGGGCGGTTTCTACGAAAGCATGACGCCGGCCACCTTCTGGGCCATGCACGCCGCCATCGCGGCGGTCGGCGGCGTGCTGGCCATGGGATTGAGGCGACCGCTGCTGTGGGCGCTGGCGATCGACGAAGCGGGAATGCCGCGCGATGCCAACCCTCCTGTTCCAGCCACAGCCTCAATAGCCGTCGGTGCGACTGCGGATTGAATTCGCCACGGCCTCGCCCCACACCGCCGGGATTGCAGTCTCCCGTCGCTTGCGGAACAGTGAGCGAATTCCCCACCTGGATCGCAGCATGGCGCAGCAACCCATCACCCTGATTGGCGGCGGACTGGTCGGCGCGCTGCTGGCACAGCAGCTGGCGCAACGTGGCTTCGCGGTCGAACTGTTCGAGAAGCGGTCTGACCCCCGTCGCGCTGGATTTCTGGGTGGCCGTTCGATCAACCTGGCGCTGGCCGAGCGAGGCCTGCAGGCCTTGCGCAGCGCCGGGCTGGCCGATGACGTGCTGCAGCATGCGGTGATGATGCGCGGACGCATGGTGCATGGGAACGATGGCAGCAGTGGCCTGCAGCGCTATGGCATTGACGACAGCGAAGTGATCTGGTCGGTCTCCCGCGGTGCGCTGAACGTGCTGCTGCTGGACGCCGCCGAGGCAGCCGGCGTGACGATGCATTTCGGACAGTCGCTGAGCGGTGCCGACTTCGACCAGCAGCGCATCCGCGTGACCGACGAGGCCGGGGTGGAACGCAGCCACCCGTTCGGCATGCTGATCGGTGCCGATGGCGCAGGCTCGGCGGTGCGTGCGGCGATGCATGAATACAGGCCGTTGGGCGAGCGCGTCGAGTCGCTGGGTCACGGCTACAAGGAGTTGGAGATTCCGCCCGCCAGCGAGCTTCCCGCCACCGTGTCGCAGCTCAGCGGCGGCCACGACCAGTTCGCACTGGAACCGAACGCGCTGCATATCTGGCCGCGCGGCGGCTACATGTGCATCGCGCTGCCGAATACCGAAGGCAGTTTCACGGTCACCCTGTTCCTTCCGCTGCAGGGCGCCGCGCCCAGTTTCGCCACCCTGCCCGACGCGGCGAGTGCTTCGGTGTTCTTCAGCGAACAGTTTCCGGGACTGCTGCCGCTGCTGCCGCGCTTCAACGAAGACTATGACGAGCATCCGGTCGGCAACCTGTCCACGCTGTATCTCGATCGCTGGCATCTGGATGGCCGCGCGCTGCTGGTCGGCGATGCTTCCCATGCGATCGTGCCGTTCCACGGCCAGGGCATGAACTGCGGCTTCGAGGACACCGTGGTGCTGGCCAACCTGCTGGCCGCCGCGCCGGACGACAGCGCCGAGGCGTTCGCCGAGTTCCAGCGCGTGCGCCAGCCCAACGCCAACGCGATCGCCCGCATGGCGGTGGAAAACTACATCGAGATGCGCGACTCGGTCGCCGACCCGCACTACCTGGCCAAGCGCGAGCTGGGCGCGCTGCTGGCCAGGCGGGTGCCGCATCACTTCATGGCGCGCTATCGGATGGTCACCTTCACCCACCTTCCCTACGCCTACGCGCTGGAGCGCGGGGCAGCACAGGACGCCTTGCTGGAGCAGTTGCTGGCAGGTCCGACGCGAGTGGCGGATGTGGATCTCGATGCGGCGGTGAAGCTGCTCACCGGCACCCTGCCGCCGCTGCCGCCCCTGCGGCATGGATGAGGCGTTGCTCGCGGCCTTCCGGGCCACCAACTACATGGTCTGCCTGAATGAAGTCGAATGGGCGAGCATCCGCGTCGACCAACCGCTGCC
>JAPHUU010000428.1 GCA_026193555.1 Rhodanobacter sp. | reverse complement strand
CAGTGCCGTTTGTTCGCCACGGGTGCGGCGGCGGGGGCGTGCATGGCGAACCACGTATTTTGCCCGGTTTGGGCGCCTGGCGGGGATTGCGCTGAACGGAGGCCCGTGTGATGGGCGGTTTTCTGCGGTGGCACGTGGTTGGCGTGAACGGGTGCCATGGCTGTTTCACGAGGCTTCCGATGGCGAAATGAACCTTGCCGGGCATTGTCCAGTACGGGGCACGGTCGTGATGTTCCTTGTCGTGCGGCAACTCGCACCTATACGCTTGGCCGATGACTCGACCCGACTCCCGCACTGCAAGCAAGAACACGGCTGCCCAGGCACCGCGACACGGCCTGGCGCGGGTGTTGTCGAAACTGGGCGTGTGTTCGCGCAGCCAGGCGGAACAGTGGGTTCGCGACGGGCGGGTGAGCGTGGACGGGCGCGTGGTGCGCGACCCGTATCACCCCGTCGTGATGGATCGGCAACAGGTTGAGGTCGACGGCCAGCCACAGCGCGAGGCTGCCCGCGTCGCGGTGATGTTCAACAAGCCGCGCGGGCTGGTGGTCAGCGCCGCCGACGAGCAGGGGCGCGACACGGTATACGGCGCGCTCGCGGCGGCGGGATTGCCGTGGCTGGGGCCGGTCGGGCGGCTGGACAAGGCCAGCGAGGGCCTGCTGCTGCTGAGCAACGACACGGTGTGGGCGGCCGGCATCACCGACCCGGCCACGCATCTGGACAAGACCTATCACGTTCAGGTGGCGGGGGTGCCGGATGCCGGGGTTCTGGCGGCGATGCTGGCGGGTGTCGAGGATGCCGGCGATCGGCTCAAGGCCAAGCGGGCGACGCTGCTGCGCAGTGGCGAGAAGAACGCCTGGATCGAGGTGGTGCTGGACGAGGGGCGCAATCGGCATATCCGTCGATTGCTGGCGGCGCTGGGCTTCGATGTGCTGCGCCTGATCCGGGTGGCGATCGGACCGCTGGCACTTGGTGAACTGGCCAAGGGTCAGTGGCGGGCGTTGAGTACGGATGAAATCAAGGCGCTGAACACACGGCGCTGAGATGCGCCGCTTTCGCGCCGCGACCCCATGCGCTCATGCCGGGCCATCATCGCCCGGACGCCGGTCCGGGCGGCACGGGGCTGTCAGCTGGCCAGAATGCCCAACTGTCGGCCAACCTTGGTGAAGGCGGCAATCGCGTGATCGAGATGCTCTCGCGTGTGTGCCGCACTCATCTGCGTGCGGATGCGCGCCTGGCCCTGCGGCACCACCGGATAGAAGAAGCCGGTGACGTAGATGCCTTCCTCCAGCAATCCGGCAGCCATTGCTTGCGCCTTCGGTGCGTCGTAGATCATCACCGGCACGATCGGGTGCACACCCGGCTTGATGTCGAACCCGGCCCGGGTCATCTGTTCGCGGAAGTAGCGGGTATTGTCCTGCACCCGTGTGCGCAGTTCCCCGGCGCTCTCCAGCATGTCGAAGACCTTGATCGCCGCGGCCACCACGTGCGGCGGCAGCGAATTGGAGAACAGGTACGGCCGTGAACGCTGGCGCAGCAGCTCGATCACTTCCTTCGGCCCGGTGGTGAAGCCGCCCAGCGCGCCGCCGAGTGCCTTGCCCAGGGTGCCGGTGAACAGGTCGATCTGCTCCATCACGCCGTTGACTTCGGCCGCGCCGCGACCGGTGGCACCAAGGAAGCCGGTGCAATGGCATTCGTCGATATGCACCATCGCGTTGTACTTCTTTGCCAGCGCGGTGATCTGGTCCAGCGGCGCGATGAATCCGTCCATCGAGAAGGTGCCGTCGCTGGTGATCAGCTTGGTCCGCGCACCGGCGGCATCGGCGGCCTGCAGCTGCTTTTCCAGATCCGCCATGTCGCAGTTGGCGTAGCGGAAGCGCTGCGCCTTGCACAGGCGGATGCCGTCGATGATCGAGGCATGGTTCAGCGCATCGGAGATCACCGCATCCTGCTCACCCAGCAATGGCTCGTACAGGCCGCCGTTGGCGTCGAAGCAGGCGGCGTAGAGGATGGTGTCCTCGGTGCCGAAGAAGGCGGCGATCTTCGCCTCCAGTTGCTTGTGCAGATCCTGCGTGCCACAGATGAAGCGCACCGAAGCCATGCCGAAGCCGTGGCTGTCCAGCGCATCCTTGGCGGCCTGGATCACCTCGGGATGGTCGGCCAGTCCCAGGTAGTTGTTGGCGCAGAAGTTCAGCACCTTGCGGCCGCCTTCCAGCTCGATTTCGGCGGACTGTGGCGAGACGATGATGCGCTCGGCCTTGAACAGGCCCTGTTCGCGGATCGAGGCCAGCTCGGTGGCGTAACGGTCTTTGGCGGTATAGGTCATATCAGTTCCAGGAGCACACGACTTTGCCGCAGGTGCCGGCGTCCATCAGGTCGAAACCCCTCTGGAAATCGTCGATGTGGATTTGGTGGGTGAGTACCTTCTGCAGCGGGAAGCCGGTCAGCACCATCTGCGTCATCTTGTACCAGGTCTCGTACATCTTGCGGCCGTAGATGCCCTGCAGGGTGAGGCCCTTGAAGATCACCTTGTCCCAGTCGATGCCGGCGCCACGTGGCATGATGCCGAGCATCGCCACCTTGCCGCCGTGGTACATGCACTCGAGCATGTCGTTGAAGGCGCGCGGGTTGCCGCTCATCTCCAGCCCCACGTCGAAGCCCTCGATGTGCAGATCCTTGACCACGTCACGCAAGGACTGGTTGGCGACGTTCACCACCCGGGTGGCCCCCATGTCGGCGGCCAGCTTCAGGCGGTAGTCGTTGACGTCGGTGACCACCACGTTGCGCGCACCGACATGCTTGCAGATGCCGGCGGCAATGATGCCGATCGGACCGGCGCCGGTGATCAGCACGTCCTCGCCGATCAGGTCGAACTCCAGCGCGCAGTGCGCGGCGTTGCCGTAGGGGTCGAAGAAGGCGGCCAGTTCCGAGGAGATCGGGTCCGGGATCGGCCACAGGTTGGAGGCCGGCACCGCCACGTACTCGGCGAACGCGCCGT
>JAPHUU010000135.1 GCA_026193555.1 Rhodanobacter sp. | reverse complement strand
TGTTCGGGGTTCCCCGCCCCATTGCGCCAGCGTGCCAACTGGTACACCACGGTCTTGTACACGTCCTTCAGCGGCGCGTAGCCACCGCACATGTCGCCATACAAGGTGGCGTAGCCGACTGCCATCTCGCTCTTGTTGCCGGTCGCCAGCAGCAGCCGGCCGTGCTTGTTGCTGAGCGCCATCAGCATCACGCCGCGAGTGCGTGACTGCAGATTTTCCTCGGTGGTGTCGGCGCTCTTTCCGGCAAACGCCGGTGTCAACGCGCTCACGAACGACTGGTAGGTCGGCTCGATATCGATCACCTGGTAATCCACGCCGAGCTTCCCGGCTTGGGCGCGCGCGCCATCCAGCGAGACCTGCGAGGTGTAGCGTGACGGCATCATCACCGCCGTCACGCGATGTGCGCCCAGCGCATCGACGGCCAGCGCCAGGGTCAGGCCCGAATCGATGCCACCGGACAGGCCAAGCAGCACACCGGGAAAGCCGTTCTTGTCGACATAGTCGCGGACGCCGCGCACCAGTGCCGCGTACAAGGTCGCCGTGTGCGCGGCGTCAGCGGCGACCGGCCAGTTCTCGGCATGCCATTCACGCGTGGCCGGATCGAACTCGGCCCACAGCAGCGCATCGACGAAAGCGGATGCCCGTGCCGCGACGGCGCCGTCACCATTGACCAGCATCGAGGCGCCGTCGTAGACCACCTCGTCCTGGCCACCAATGAGGTTGACATAGACCAGGGCGCAGCCGGTTTCGCGCGCGCGCGCGCACAGCATCGCTTCGCGCTCGGCCTGCTTGGCGGGGTCCCACGGCGAGGCATTGATCACCACCAGCAACTGCGCGCCGGCCGCCGCCGCCCGCGCCGCCGGCTCCGGCCGCCACAGGTCCTCGCAGATCAGCAAGCCGACGCTGACGCCATCGATCACCGCGGTTGCCGTCTCGTGGCCGGGGCGGAAATAGCGCTTGTCGTCGAACACGCCGTAGTTCGGCAGCGCCTGCTTGTGCGCGGTGACCTCGACCTTTCCTTCGCGCAGCAAACTGGCGGCGTTGTAGACCTCGCCGTCGCTTTGCGGATGGCCGACCAGTGCCGCGATGCCGGTGGTTGCCGCGGCCAGCACCATCAACTCGCTGTCGCAGGCGGCCAGGAAGCTGGGGCGCAGCAACAGATCCTCCGGCGGGTAGCCGCTGAGGGCAAGCTCCGGGAACACCACCAGTGCCGCACCACCGTCGCGCGCCTGCGCGATCAGGTCGCCGATCCGTGCGGCGTTCGCCGCCACCGCGCCCACCGGAAAATCGAACTGGGCCAGCGCCAGACGCAGCCTTGCCATGCATGCACTCCAGAAAAGACAGAGGCCGCGACGAATCGCGGCCTCTGCATTTTAGCGCGTGGCGAACGACTTGCTTCAGCAAGAGCCTTCGCGCACAGGGTGCGCTCCTACATCAGTTTCGCAAGCGTCCGGCCCAGATCAGCCGGCGACTTCACCGTGGTGACGCCCGCCTTCTCCAGCGCGGCGAACTTCGCCGCGGCGGTGCCCTTGCCGCCGGAGATGATCGCGCCGGCATGACCCATGCGCTTGCCGGCCGGTGCCGAGGCGCCGGCGATGAAGGACACCACCGGCTTGGTGACGTACTCGGCAATGAACTCGGCCGCGTCTTCCTCGGCGCTGCCACCGATCTCGCCGACCATGATGATGCCTTCGGTCTGCGGATCGTCCTGGAACAGCTTCAGGCAGTCGATGAAGCTGAGCCCGTTGATCGGGTCGCCGCCGATGCCGATGCAGGTCGACTGGCCCAGACCCTCGTTGGTGGTCTGGAACACCGCCTCATAGGTCAGCGTACCCGAACGCGACACGATGCCGACCTTGCCGGGCATGTGGATGTGGCCCGGCATGATGCCGATCTTGCATTCGCCCGGGGTGATGATGCCGGGGCAGTTCGGCCCGATCAGCACCGTTTCCGGATGCTGCTGCAGCACGTTCTTCACGCGCAGCATGTCAAGTACCGGGATGCCCTCGGTGATCGCCACGATCACCCGGATGCCGGCGTCGATCGCCTCGAGGATCGAGTCGGCCGCGAACGGCGGCGGCACGAAGATCACCGACGCATCGGCGCCAGTTTCGAAGACTGCTTCGGAGACGCTGTTGAAGACGGGCAGCCCGATGTGTTCGCTGCCGCCCTTGCCCGGTGTCACGCCGCCGACGATCTTGGTGCCGTAATCGACCGCCTGCTCGGCGTGGAAGGTACCCTGCTGGCCGGTGAAGCCCTGCACGATCACCTTGGTGTTCTTGTTGACCAGAACGCTCATTCGTTTGCTCCTCAGCCCTTGGCCGCAGCCACGGCTTTCTGCGCCGCGTCGTTGAGATCGTCGGCCGGCGTGATCGCCAGACCGGAGTTGGCCAGAAGTTCGCGACCCTTCTCGACATTGGTGCCCTGCAGGCGCACTACCACGGGAATCGTCAGACCCACTTCCTTGACCGCGGCGATGATGCCCTCGGCGATCAGGTCGCAGCGCACGATGCCGCCGAAGATGTTGACCAGGATGCAGTTCACCTTGTCCGAGGACAGGATCAGCTTGAATGCCTCGGTCACGCGCTCCTTGGTGGCGCCGCCGCCGACGTCGAGGAAGTTGGCCGGCTCGCCGCCCGCCAGCTTGATCACGTCCATCGTGGCCATCGCCAGACCGGCACCGTTGACCATGCAGCCGATGGTGCCGTCCATCGTCACGTAGTTGAGGTTGTGCTGCACGGCGGCCGCCTCGGCGGCGTCTTCCTGGGTCAGGTCGCGCATCGCGGCCAGTTTCGGATGACGGAACTCGGCGTTGTCGTCGGAGTTGACCTTGCCATCGAGTGCGGCCAGGTTGCCGTCCTCGAGGATCGCCAGCGGGTTCAGCTCGACCAGGGCCAGGTCCTGTTCGTTGAACAGCTTGTACAGGCCCAGCATGATTTTTGTCAGCTGGTTGACCTGCTTCGCCGTCAGGTCCATCGCGAAACCGAGCTGGCGGCACTGGTATGGCTGCAGCCCCTCGACGAAATCGATCACGATGGTGTGGATGTCTTCCGGGGTGTCCTTGGCGACCTGCTCGATATCCACGCCGCCGTGCTTGGAGGCGATGAAGGAGATCGACTTGCTGTCGCGATCGACCAGGATCGACAGATACAGCTCCCGGGCGATATTGGTGGCGTCGGTGACCAGCACCAGGTTCACCGGCAGCGCACGGCCGGCGGACTGGTAGGTTTCCATGTCGGTGCCCAGCATGCCCTTGGCGGCGGCATGGACGTCATCGAGGCTCCTGCAGAACTTCACGCCGCCGGCCTTGCCGCGGCCGCCTGCATGGATCTGCGCCTTGACCATCCACTGCGTGCCGCCGAGGTGCTTGGCGACATCGACAGCAGCGTCGGGAGAGTTGGCGATCTTGCCCGGCGGCACGGCGATGCCGTACTGCGCGAACAGTTCTTTGGCCTGGTATTCGTGGAAATTCATTCGATACCTCGAGCGAACGGGAAAACATGGCGGCCGCACGCCGGCAAGCGGCATGGGTCAGGGAAGTCGGACGGCGGAGTGACGCGCTGCCGGCGCGCAGTGCGCTGCCACGGTGAAATGGCCTGTTCCGCGCAATACGGCCGCCCATTTTCGCGGAAGCGGACCGCAATGGAAAGCACAGATGTATTTTTGCCCTCCAGCGGACGGGTTTGGAGGTGGCTGGACACGCTGGTACAACAGGGATCGGGCGCCTCTATACTCGTGCGGCCCGTAACCGCCATGGAGAGCCTGCCAACTTGTCCAGCCAGCTGCCCTTGTCCAGCCCCCATGTCGTTGTGGCGACCGTTCGCCACGAGCTGACATTCCTCAATGTCTTTCGGGTGGTGCAGGCGCTGGTGTACGCCGGCCTGGCCTTCAGCGCCTCCGGCAGTGGCTGGCTGATGTCGGACGGGATCGATCTCGCCCATGGCGTGGCGGCGCTGTACCTGGTGTTTGCGCTGGTCTCGTTGCTGCTCAATCGCCGCAGCATGGCCCATGCCACGATGGCGGTTTCGGTCAGTCTGGTCATCGACATTGCCGCCGCCGTACTGGCGATTGCCGCGATGCATGACGCCCGCATCGGCATCGCGATGATGCTGGCAGTCAACCTGAGCGCCGGCGCGCTGATCCTGCCTTTGCGGCTGTCCAGCTTCTTCGCGGCGCTGGCCACGCTGGGTGTCCTTGGACATACCTTCTTCGGATCGCCGACCAGCGGCAGTCTTGATGATCGCAGCCTGATGGAGGGCGGCCTGTTCGGACTGGCGTATTTCGCCAGCACCACGCTGTGCCATGTGCTGGGCCGGCAGCTGCGCGCCACCGAGGCGCTGGCTGAGCAGCGCAGCACCGACCTGGCGAACCTGTCGCAAGTCAACGAACTGATCATCCGGCGCATGAAAACGGGTGTGCTGCTGGTGGACGATGCCAACCGCATCCACCAGATCAACGAGTCGGCGTGGATGCTGCTGGGCAATCCCGGGGCCGATCAGCGCGACCTGGGCAAGCTGGCGCCCGAGCTGTCGCGGCGGCTGTACCACTGGATGACCTCGGGCAAGCTGGACGAGACCGCCACCCAGCTGGCCGACGGCGTGCCCGAGGTGGTGCCGCGGTTCAGTCGACTGGCACCGAATGACGATTCGCACGTACTGATCTTTCTGGATGACACCTCGCTGCTGTCGCGCCGCGCGGAGGAACTCACGCTGACCTCGCTGGGCCGGCTGTCGGCGTCGATCGCGCATGAAATCCGCAATCCGCTCGCCGCGATCCGTTATTCGGCCCAGCTGCTTGCCGAATCGACCAAGATGGACAGCACCGACCAGCGCATGGTCGAGATCATCAACAACCACTGCGTGCGCCTCAACGAGATCATCGAGAACATCCTGCAGCTGTCACGCCGCGAGCGCTCGCGGCCGGAAACGCTGGATCTGGGTCACTGGGCCCAGGACTTCGTCGCCGAATACAGCGAAGGTAACGATCTGGGCATCGATTCGCTGCGGGTGGTCGCCAACACGGGGGCGCCGGTGGCGGCGGTGGCCGACCCGCAGCAGTTGCAGCAGGTCGTGTGGAACCTGGTGCAGAACGCCCTGCGCTACGGCCGCATGCCCAGCGAACCAGCGCGGGTGATGGTGGTGATCCGACTGGGGGAGCATGGCGTACCGATCCTCGAGGTGATCGACCGTGGCCCCGGCATTGCGCCGAAAGTGGCGGCACAGATCTTCGAGCCGTTCTACACCACGCACGAATACGGCACCGGGCTGGGCCTGTACCTGGCCAGACAGATGGCCGAGGCCAACCAGGCCGCGCTGGAATACGTGCGGGTCGCCGGGGGTGGCAGTTGCTTCAGGCTGACCCTGACTCCCGCCCACATGAGCAAGGCGGCCACCGACGAAGATGCGTGATCACATGGTCCGCCGGCGGGGCGATCGGACCGACACCTGTCTGGAACCCTGGGTGGTGAGGAGCGAGAAGGCGGGGCAACGACGGTATTGAAGTCAGATATCCTGATCATTCGAGGCGAACCGCCGTTGCGATCCCGTGCAATGGCAGGAAAAGGCCGATCGAGACCACGAAGCCGCTCGCGTTTCTGCCGCCCCGACGTCTAGGACGCCCGCAACACCAGGCTCACAGGCAAGACTTCCGAGTGTGCCGGCTCGCCCTGAATCAGCGCCAGCACCTTGCGCGCGAGCAGGATGCCGCCCTCCTGCCAGTCCTGCCGCACCGAACTCAGCGGCGGCTGGAAGCTCGCGGCCAGCGGCATGTCGTCGTAGCCCACCACCGAGACATCGCCGGGTACGGATCGCCCCATTTCCTGGATACCGCGAATCGCGCCCATGGCCAGCAGATCGCTGCAGGCGAAGATGGCGTCGAAGCCGACCTTGCGGGCATGCAGTGAGTGCACGGCATCGAGGCCGGACTCGATCGTGAAGTCATCGCGCCTCAACAACAATGGCTTGATGCCATGGACGCCCAGCGCATCGACGAAGCCGTTCAGGCGCTCGTAGATCTCCGGATGACTGGGGTTGCCGATGAATACCGGATGGCGGCGACCCATGGCAAAGAAATGGTTGGCTACCTCGGCGCCGCCCAGGCGGTTGTCACTGCCGACCACCACGTGTGTGTCTCCCCGGGAACCGGCGCCCCACACCACCATCGGCAGCCCCAGCTTGTCGAACCGGTGCACGGCGTCCTGATGCACGCCCTGACCAAGAAGAATCAGCCCGTCGGCGGCCTGCACCGCGGCAGCCGTGGCGCCCTGCCGCGTGGTCAGCAACACGCTGTAGCCCGCTGCAGTCAGCTCCTGCGAAATGCCTCCCAGCAGCACCAGCGGGTAAGGATCGAACATGGTGCGGTCGGTGGAGGGCTTCATCTCCACGATCACCGCGACCGTATGACTGCGGCGCAGGCGCAGGTTGCGTGCATTGATGTTGAGCTTGTAGCCGTGCTCGCGAGCCAGCTCACGGATCCGTTCGCGGGTGGCCGGATTGACCAGCGGACTGTCGCTCAGCGCCCTGGAGACCGTGATCTTGGACAGCCCGGCCAGCTCGGCCAGATCCGCCATGGTTGGCCCCTCCGAATACATGCCTGCGGCCTTCTTCTTGCTTGTGCGACTCAAGATCAAACTCCGTCTCTGCACCACGACCATTCACTTGACAGCTCGACGCTGCGGCTTTCCGACGCCTGCATGCGCGCCCGTTGGCCCCTCCGCAGTGTGGGCAATTGCGGCGCAGGCGTCCATCCGTGCCATCGCAGACCCGGCAGGCGCCCGCTGGCACAGACCCGGTCGCCTGCCGTGCAGCGGCGTAGCGCCAACCCGATCTGCAAATGATATCGGTATCTTGATATCGATATCATTTGCAGGCAGACTCTCCCACGGTCGCGCTGGGAGCCTGCTCCCGGATCGCCCACGCATACCCTTTCCCAACCGCCAGCGTGTCCGTCCGTGGAAGAGCAAGCCTCCATTCAATCCAGCGCTGTGACGCCGGCCAGCGATGACCGGCGGGCGGTCGACCCGTGGCAACTGATCCGGCGCAACCCCGACCCTGCCGGCTTCGCCCAGGACGAAAGCCTGTTCGCGCTGGCCAATGGTGCCCTGGGCGTGCGCGGCGGTATCGAGGAAGACGCCAGCAGCAGCCAGGGAACGTTCCTGGCCGGCGTATGGGAACGCTCGCCCATCGAATACCACGAACGCTTTCCGGGATTCGCGCGCAGCACCGACACGCGGATTCCGATCGCCGACGCCACGCGTATCCAGATCAGACTGGGCGACACGCCAGTACGGTTGAGCGAAGGCAGGTGGCTCGACTTTGAACGACGGCTGGACCTGCGCAACGGCTGCTACCAGCGCCGCCTGCGCTGGCAGGCACCTGACGGGGCCACGCTGGAGATCGAGGCCGAGCGCATCGTGGCGATGGACGAACCGGGCCTGCTGGCGATCCGCTATTGCGTGCGCTCAATCGACTACACCGGCCCGATCACACTGGAGTCGGCTATCGACACCTCACGCGATGCCCTCGCGCAAGGCAGCGATCCCCGCATCGGCGCGCACTTGAGCGGCGGCCTCAGCACCTACGGCAGCTGCGCTGGCGAGACGGCCGCGTGGCTGCGGCAACGCACCAGCCACAGCCACATCCGGCTGGTCTGCGCGCAGCGACATCGATTGTGCGATTCCCGCCTGCGCTTTCGCGGCGCGATGGACAGGCCCAACGGCGTGGCCCAGGTCTTCGCCGGAACCCTGACCCCCGGCGAATCCGTCGCCCTGGACAAGTACGTCGCCTATGCATGGTCTACGCCCGGCGGCGATGAATCCGACCAGACCTTGCTCTCCAGCGCCGAAGCCACGCTTGACCATGCCCACGCCAGCGGTTATCCGGATCTGCGCAAACGCCAGGCGCTCGCCCTGGAGCGCCTCTGGCGCGAAGCCGACCTTGCGGTCGACGCCCATGCCGACGTTGAACAGGCGCTGCGCCTCAACCTTTTCCACCTGTTCCAGTCCAGCGGACGCGACGGCAGCAGCAGCACGGCGGCGAAAGGCCTGACCGGCGAAGGCTATGAAGGCCACACCTTCTGGGATGCCGAGGCGTTCATGCTGCCGGTGCTGGCAACGACCGCGCCCGAACTGGCGCGCAGCATGCTGCTCTACCGTTATCGCACGCTGGAACGGGCGCGCCTGCACGCCCGCGAGATGAACCATCCCCGCGGCGCGCTGTACGCGTGGCGCACGATCAGCGGTGATGAGTGCTCGGCGTACTTTCCCAGCGGCTCAGCGCAATACCACATCAACGCCGCGGTGGCGTGGGCGATCCGGCTGTACGTCGATGCCAGCGGTGATGAGGCATTCCTGCTGGCCCATGGCGCGGAGATGATTTTCGAAACCGCGCGTATCTGGCTGCAGATCGGCCACTTCAATGATCGTCGACACGGCGCCTTCTGCATCCATGAGGTCACCGGACCGGACGAATACTCCGCCCTGGTCGACAACAACCATTACACCAACCGGATGGCGCAACGGCATCTGCGCGATGCGGCGACCGTCGCCCAATCGATGGCCATTCAGCATCCGTCCGAATACGCCGTCCTTGCCGCACGCATCGACCTGCATGCCGATGAGGCAGCCTGTTGGCAGCATGCGGCGCAGGCGATGTACCTGCCGACGGACCCTGCGCTCAAGATCTTTCCGCAGGACGACGGCTTTCTGGACAAGCCGCGACTGCCTGCCAGCCTGCGTGATGGCGAAGGCGGGCAACCACTGCTGCTGCACCTGCATCCGCTGACCATCTATCGGCACCAGGTCTGCAAGCAGGCAGACACCCTGCTGGCGCTGATGTTGGCGGGCGAGCAGGTGGACGTCGCCGCCAAACGGCGGAATTTCGACTACTACGAAGACGTGACGGTCCACGACTCGACGTTGTCG
>JAPHUU010000340.1 GCA_026193555.1 Rhodanobacter sp. | reverse complement strand
CGGCACGTGCGCCTCGAGTGCCACGAACACCAGGCCCTGCCATTCGTGCACGCGCAGCGGCGGCAGGCGGATGTCCTCGACCTTGAAATCGGCGGCGTCCTGCATCTCCGGCGCACTGCGCAACTGGCCTTCCAGGGTGTAGGTCCAGCCGTGGTACTTGCAGTGCAGTGCGCGGGCGCCCTTGCCGTTGCACAACGCCAGCGGCCCGGCGCGGTGACGACAGACATTGGGGAAGGCGCGCAGCACGCCATCCTGGCCGCGCACCAGCAGCACCGGCACGCCTGCGATCTGCTCGACCACGTGATCGCCAGGCTCCGCCAGCTGCCCCTGGTGCGCCACCAGCTGCCAGCTGCGCGCGAACACCGCGCCCTGCTCCATCGCCAGCATCGGCTCACCGGCGTAATAGCGCGCCGGCAGCGCGGTGGCGTGGTCGAGTTTCTTGTTCATCGTGTCAGGTTGCATGCATGGCTCTCTTGTCGGACTAGACTTGCGCGACGACCGACCACTCTTGCGGAGTACCCATGCCACGCTTCCCCGTTACGCTTGCATTGTGTCTTTTTTGCGGACTCGCGTCCGCCGCCGCGCCTCGTGCGCGCGATCTTGGCGTGCCGTTCGATGGCACGCCGGGACCGTTGAATGCCATCACCGACGTCGCCGGCGTCGAGGTCGGCCAGGTGACCCTGATCGAGGACCTGGCCAACGGCCACAAGGTGCGCACCGGCGTCACCGCGATCCTGCCGCGCGGACACGACACGTACGACATCCCGGTGTTCGGCGCCTGGTTCCCGCTCAATGGCAACGGCGAGATGACCGGCACCGCCTGGCTGCAGGAATCCGGTCAGCTGGAAGGTCCGGTGATGCTGACCAATACCCACAGCGTGGGCGTGGTGCGCGATGCGGTGATCGCCGAACGGGTGCGCGCCGGCGGGGCGGATTCGTCCGGCTACTGGTGGTCGCTGCCGGTGGTGGCCGAAACCTGGGACGGCGAACTCAACGACATCAACGGCTTTCACGTGCATGCCGCGGATGCGGCCAAGGCCCTGCACGAGGCCAAGGGCGGCCCGGTCGCCGAGGGCAACGTTGGCGGCGGTACCGGCATGATCTGCCACGAGTTCAAGTGCGGCATCGGCACGTCCTCGCGCCAGGTGAGCATCGACGGTCACCACTACACCATCGGTGCACTGGTGCAGGCCAACTACGGTTTGCGCGACAGCCTGCGCATCGCCGGCGTGCCGGTCGGCAAGTACCTGCGCAACGACCGCATCTACAGTGATCCGAACCCTGCCGCGCACGACACCGGCTCGATCATCATCATCGTCGCCACCGATGCACCGTTGCGGCCGGACCAGTTGAAGCGTATCGCCAAGCGAGCCGGCATGGGCCTGGCACGGATGGGCAGCTACGCCGGCAACGGCTCCGGCGACATCTTCCTGGCGTTCTCGACCGCCAACGCCCAGGCGCTGCACGACAAGCCGGTGCAGCAGATGAGCTTCATCGGCAACGACCACATCGACCCGCTGTTCGAGGCCACCGCGCAGGTGGCCGAGGAATCGATCGTCAACGCGATGATCGCCGCGCGCGACATGCAGGGTGACGACGGGCACTACGCCAAGGCGATCTCGCACCCGGCGCTGATCAAGCTGCTGAAGCGCTTCGGACGCTACCAGCCGCCGCACTGAGGTCGCCAGCCTCACCTGGCTGGTTCGACCGGTTTGAGGAAACGGGTGTACCAGTCCAGGTTGCGCTGCATCCGGTCGCGCACATAGCTCGGCAGCGTCGGTTCATGGTGCTGGCCGGGATAGACCACCAGCTGCGTCGGCACATTCAGCGAGCGCAGCGCCTGGTACATCTGCTCGGCACCGATGCAGGGCACGTTGAAGTCGCGTTCGCCGCACTGGAACAGCGTCGGCGTGGTGATGCGGTTGGCGTGCAGGAACGGGTAGCTGGCACGGTCATAGGCGACGCGATTCGCCCACGGCGTGCCCAGTTCCAGTTCGTACTCGCCCGCGTACTCGTCGTCGCCGTACATGGCGTACATGTTGCCCGAGCCGGAGCCGCTGATCGCGGCCTTGAAGCGGGTGTCGCGGGCGATGATCGCGTCGGTGAGGATCGAGCCGTAACTCCAGCCGCCGATGGCCAGGCGGGCGGGATCGGCGATGCCCATCGCCACCAGATGGTCGACACCGGCGAGCACGTCCCGGCTGTCCTTGTTGCCCCAGTCGGCATAGATCGCCCTGGCGAAATCGAAGCCGCGGCCGGAGCTGCCGCGCGGATTCACCGCCAGCACGGCGAAGCCTTTGGCGGCGTAGACCTGCCAGTCGTCCATGAACTCACGACTGAACTGGTACACCGGGCCGCCGTGCACGCGCACGATGGTCGGGTAGCGCTTGCCCGGCACGTAGTCCAGCGGTTTGACCAGCAGGGCGTCCAGCATCGTACCGTCCGGACCCTTGAAATGCAGGGCTTCGCTGGGTGCCAGCTGCATCCCGCGCAGCCAGGCATTCTGGTCGTCCAGCGGGCGCAGCCGACCGTGGTCCAGCGCGGCCAGATCGTAGGGATGGGTATCGTCGCCGCCGAGCACCACGATGCGACCGTTGGCCGACACATCGAGGTCGACATCGAAGCGGTTGCCATGGGTCAGCTCGGTGACCTTGCCGCTGGGCAGGTCGATGCGTGCCAGGTGGGTCACCTCGGGCTGCTCGATCAGCGCAAGGATGCTCTTGCCATCGGGCGACCAGTGCACCTTGGTGACGCAGCGGTCGATTTGTGCCGGCAGTGTGGCCTTGCCGCTGGCCACGTCGATCACCGCCAGCTGCCACGGTGCGTAGTAGATCCACTTGTCTTCGCCGCTTTGCAGATAGGCGATGCGTCGGCTGTCGGGACTCCACGCGGGGCGGGTGCCCCAGTACGGATCGAGATCGGAACCGGGAAAGGTGGTGAGCTGGCGTTCGCTGGCGCCGGCGTGCGGCGCGATCACGTAGATGTCGTAGTCCAGGGTACGGTCAGGATCGGCGCCGCGCTTGGTCACATAGGCAATCAGCTTGCCGTCGGGCGACCACGACGGCAGTTGCTCGTCGTGCTTGCCCGCGGTGAGCTGGACGGCCTTGCCGCTGGCGATGTCGACGATATACAGATGCTGGTGCCGGCTGCCGAGCCAGCCGGTGTCGTCGTCCTTGAACTGGAAGCGGTCGGTGACGATCGGCAGCGGGTTCTTCGGTTTGCTCGTGCCTGGTGGAAATTCCGGATCGAATGCGATCACCGCCAGCTGCTTGCCGTCCGGCGACCAGACGAAATCCCTGACCCCGCTGGGAAGGTTCGTGACCGGCCGCGCCTCGCCACCATCGGCCGGCATCAGCCAGACCTGGGTGGTCGCCTCGCTTGCATCGGCATCGCGTTTGCGGTCGGACAGGAAGGCGATGAACTTGCCATCCCTCGACCACTGCGGCAGCGACTCGTCGCTGTCCGGCGTGTGGGTCAGCTGGGTGCGTTCGCTGCCGTCGTAACGCACGCGCCACAGATCCGATTGCGGCTGGTCGCGTTTGAGGTTGGCGGTGCTGACGGTGTAGACGACGAAGGCACCGTCACGCGACAACGCCGGTTCGCTGACATCGGCCAGGCGGTTCATGTCGGCGACGGAGAACCGCGTTTCGGCGGCGCGGGCCAGTGCCGTGCTGGTGAGCAGCACCAGCAGCGGGAGCCACAGCGTCAGGCCGGTGGACGGCCAGCGGATTCGCTTCATCGGGCAACTCCCGGCAGTTTGGGCGCGGCGCCGCTGGCCATCGCCAGATACGCATCACGCGCCTGGGCAAGGTAGTCGAGCGTGGCGCGTTTCTCCGCCGCCGTGTTGTAGTCATCGCGTGCCGAGACGGTTCCGATCACCCGCTTCACCCACAGCGCGAACCATGCCGCGTCGTCGCGCGCGCTGGGTGCCAGTACATGGTCGCCGAGCCAGACCGGATTGGTGGTGGCATAGGGATACAGATCGAGCAGCAGCGGATCGGCGCCATCGTTCGAGGCACGCAGCAACACCCAGCCGCCGGCGAGGTCGATGTCGCCCTCGCCGTCGAAGCGGTGGTGGTCGCCGCTGAGGGTGAAGGTTTTCACCACCTTGCCGTTCTGCACCAGCTCCAGATGATCGACCGCCACCGGCGAGCGCAGCGCCACGCGGTAGTGATGCTTGCCGGCTGCGGCCAGCGTGTCGCCGGGTTTCGCCCCGTCAAGCAGCAGCCCGAGCAACGGGCCGTTGCTGGCGAAGCCGTGACCGGCCTTGAGCGCGGTCAGCGCGTCGGCCTTGTCGAGCTTGCCGCCGGTATCCAGGAACACGCGATTGAGGCCGACCGGACCGCGCAGCGAGGCATAGTTCGCCATCGCATCGGTGCCGGCGCCGGTGGGCAGGTGGAAGCCGAGATTCAGCAACCGGTACCACACCTGCGCGGTGACCTTGTGGTTGGAGAAGCCCATCACCTCGATGTAGTCGACCTTGCCGTGGATCACGTCCGCCGGCAGCTCGTCGGTGAGCACGGCGTCGTGCACCGGATCGGGCATGGGCCCGAATGGATGCACGTAACCGACCACGCCGCCCTCGGCATGGGCCAGGTCGGCGACCACGCCATTGGTCGGATACGGGCTCGCCATCGCGGTGTGCCGGTACGAGACGAAGCCGGGCATCAGCAGGTGGTCATCGAGGCCGAGCAGGCCGAGGTGGCCCCACAGGCTGGAGTGGTACTCCTGCCCGTGCAGCACCAGGGTGCGCGGGGTACTGGCCGGATCGGCGTCGGTGCGGAAGCTGGCGATGTCGGGGAAGCGTTCTTCCTTGTTGACGACCAGGTTCCAGGCCAGGTCGAGGTCTTCGGCGCGGGCCTGCTGTGCGAGGTGGGCCGGGGTGTTGTGGTAGTGGCCACCGTAGTTCATGTGGATGTGCAGGTCGGCGCTGATCCAGTCGCCGAAGGCCGCTGGCAACCGATGCGGCTGCAGCTGCGCGCGCAGCTTCATTTCGCTGCCTGCCGCGGCTTTCACCGTCTGCTGCCACGGCGCGTAGGCGAAACCGTGTTGCACCAGGATGCGGGTGGGCCCGGCGGGCACATCCAGCGCGCACGGCGGCGCGCATTCGAAGTAATGCGTCTCGCTGGTTTGCACGGCGCGATCGAAACTGTCATCGGCCTGCATCCACGCCGTGTCCGGCGCATAGCCGCGACCATCGCTGCCCAGCACGGCAACGCGTGCCGGCGTGCGTGCGCCGTGTTCGTCGACGATGTCGAGCACAAGATGCGCCTGCGGCTGCCGGTAGATGCGCTTCGTCGCCGCCACGGTGCGGGTGGCACCGCCGAGCGCCTCGACCACCCGCAGCGCGGTGTTGCCGTCGCGGTTGTCGATGTAGGCGATGCGCTTGCCGTCGGGCGACCAGCGCGCGTTGCGGCGATCGAAGTTGCCGAAGGTCAACGGCAGCGGTGGCGCGCCATCGGGCGTGGTCAGCCACAACTGCTGCCACTGGCGCCCGTGGTAACTCGAATACAGCAGCCGCTTGCCGTCCGGTGAGAGTTCCGGCCGCGCGCTCCAGCTGGTTTCCTCGCTGAGGATGCGGTGGCGATGGGTCGGGTCGTTGATCGGCACCGACCACAGGTCGCCGGTGCCCAGGGTGATCTCGGGATTGCTGACGTAGTAGAGCGTCTTGCCGTCCGGCGACCACGACGGATTGATCGCGTGATCGAACGCCGAGTAGTAGTAGCGGTCCGTCTTGCTCTTGCGCTCGCCGAGCAGCATCCGCGCATGGTGCAGGCCGGCCGCGTCGAGGTCGGCGATGAACAGGTTGAAGTGACCCGTGCCTTGGGTCGACACCCAGGCGATCTGCTTGCCATCCGGCGACAGCCGCGGCTCGATGTTGACCGCGCCGCCCGAGGTCAGCTCATGCTCGCGCCCGCTGGCCAGGTCCAGCCGCCACAGCTCGATCGCGTTGCCGTCGTAGCGGTCGAACACCACGCTGCGACCATCGCGCGCGGCATCGGGCTGGTAGTCATAGGCGCGCGCGGGATGGGTCAGCTCGGTGGCGGTGTCGCCGTCGAAGCGTTGCCGCCACAGCGAGCCGGCCATGCTGTAGACCAGCGTGTCGCCGTCGGGCAGGAAGCTTGCCGACGACGGCCCGGTGGTCAGCTGGGGCAGGTACAACTCGCGCCAGTAGTAGCTGTGCGGCAGGTCGACCTGCTTCAGCACGGGCTCGCGCGTGGCCTGAGCCGCGCCCGCACACAACAACAGAGTGAACAAGACGGTCAGGCGACGCAGCATGGCCTCAGCCTCCCGCCAGTGCTTGATCGAGGCTGAGCCGCAACAGCGCGACGGCCTCGTCGATCTGCTCGGCGCTCGTGTTCAGCGGCGGCATGAAGCGTACCGTGCTGGTGCCGCAGGACAGCAGCAGCATGCCGTTGTGGAAGGCGCGGGTGATCACCGCGTCGCACAGTGCACGTGCCGGTGTTCGCGCGGCGTCGTCCTCGACCAGTTCCATGCCGATCATCAGGCCCTTGCCGCGCACCTCGCCGATGCTCGGATAGTCACGCGCCAACTCCTGCAGCCGCGTCATGAAATGCGCCCCGACCTTCTCGGCGTTGTCGGCGAATCCGCCGGAGACCAGATCGAGCGTGGCGTTGGCCGCGGCGCAGGTGATCGGGTTGCCACCGTAGGTATTGCCGTGCGAACCGCGTTTCCACTGCGACATCAGCGACTTCTTCGCCACGATCGCGCCGATCGGCAAGCCCGAACCCAGCCCCTTGGCCAGGGTCATGATGTCCGGTGCCACGCCCCAGTGTTCGCAGGCGAACATCTTGCCGGTGCGCCCGGCACCGGACTGCACCTCGTCGAAGATCAGCAGGATGCCGTGCTGGTCGCACAGCGCGCGCAGGCCGGCGAGGAAGCCGTCCGGCGGCACGATATAGCCACCCTCGCCCTGGATCGGCTCGACCAGGATCGCCGCCACCTCGGACGCCGGTACGCTGCGCTCGAACAGCATGCGGATGTAGTCGAGCACGGCCTTGCCCTGGTCGGCGCCGGCGAACAGCGGCCGGTACGGGTTCGGGTACGGCACGTGGGTCACGCCCGGCATGGTCGGCGCGTAGCCGATCTGCTGCGTGTACTTGCTGGAGGTGAACGACAGCGAGCCCATGGTGCGGCCGTGGAAGCCGCCGAGGAAGCCGATGAAGCGTTGCCGCCCGGTGACGTAGCGGGCGAGCTTGAGCGAGCCCTCCACCGCCTCGGTGCCGGACTGGCACAGGAAGCTCATCGCCGGTTCGCCGGCCAGCGTGTTCATCGGGGCGACCCGCGCGAGGCGTTCGCCAAGTCCCACCATCTGCTCATGCCAGTAGTCGCTGGAGATGTGCAGGAACTGGTCCGCCGCCGATTTCACCGCAGCCACCACCTGCGGATGCGCGTGACCGGTCGAGCACACCGCAATGCCGGCGGCGAAATCGAGGAAGCGATTGCCGTCGACATCCCACACTTCGGTGCCGAGGCCGTGCGACATCACGAACGGGTAGTCGCGCGGGTACGAGGGCGAGATCACGGCGGCATCGCGCGCGATCATCGCTTGCGCCCTCGGGCCGGGGAGCGCGGTCTTGATATGCGGATGGTTGTTGGCGGCAAGCTTCATGGCAGTCCTGTGTGGTCAAAGGGGAATGTGCACGGGGCGCGCATGCGCCTCGCGGGTACGGACGTTGAGCGCGCGCAAGGTATCCAGCTCGTATGCGCTGGGCGCGGCAATTGTTTCCAGGCAGTCAGCCACCTGCAGCGGCCAGCCGACCGCGGCGCGCGCCTCCTCCACCGTGGCGTCGGCGAACAGCGCGGTGAGCTGCAGTTCCTCGCTTTCCGTATGCGGCGCCAGCATGCCGAAGTCGGTGATCACCGCGCGCGGGCCGCCACCGGTGGCGCCGCTGCGCGCACGCGTGCCGTGGCCGTCGAGATAGCCGGCGCTGGTGCGAAAGTCCAGGCGTTCGACGAAGCTGCGTCTGGAGGCCCTGAGCATCACGAACACCTGCTTCGCGTGCAGCGCGATTTCCGGTGCGCCGCCGGCGCCGGGCAGGCGCGTCCCCGGCGCATCGTAGGGACCGATCACGGTGCTGTTGAGGTTGCCGTGCCGGTCGATCTGGGCCGCGCCGAGGAAGCCGATGTCGACCCGGCCGGCCTGCAGGTAGTAGCTGAAGATCTCCGGCAGCGGCACCACGCAGGCGGCGGTTTCGGCCAGCTCGCTGTCACCGATCGACAGCGGCAGCACGTCCGGCCGCGTGCCGATGGTGCCCGATTCGTAGATCAGCACGATCCCCGGCGCATGGGTCAGCCGCGCCAGGTTGCAGGCGGCACTGGGCAGGCCGATGCCGACGAAGCAGACCGGGCGCCCCTGCAGCAGCCGCGCCGCAGCGATCGTCATCCACTCGTCGCGGGTGCAGGCACTCATGCGGCCTCCCGCTGCAGGCCGGCGAGGAATGCCCCGTGATCCTTCGCGCCGAGCACGTGTTCGTCCATCCAGGCAAGGAAGCTTGCACGCTCGCGTGCGATCGCGTCCCACTGCTGGTAGAAGGCGTTGTCGCGTGCATAGTGGCCGTGCGCGTAGGACGGATAGGCGCCGCCGCGGCAAGGCACCACTGCGCTGATGATCCAGTGCGGCAGCACGATGGCGTTCATCGCCGGCGGCAGCTCGTCGACGATCTCCTCGACGGTCACGATCAGCGTCTTCGCCGCCAGCGCAGCCTCGCGCGCCGCGCCGACGATGCCGTGGATGGCCACGTTGCCGGCACGATCGGCACGCTGCGCATGCAGGATGGTCACGTCCGGGTTGATCGCCGGTACCGCCGCCAGCAGCTCTCCGGTGAACGGGCAAGCCACGTGTCGGATATTCGGGTTGTGCGCCGGCAGGTCGGTACCGGCGTAGCCGCGCAGCACGCCGAACGGCAGCCGCGCCGCACCCGCGCAGAATGCCGCGGCCATGCCCGCATGGCTGTGCTCGTCCAGCTGGAGCGGATTCGGCCACTGGTTTTCGACCGCGTCGCGCAGCCGGTGCAGCGAGCCGACGCCGGGATTGCCGCCCCAGGAGAAGGTGAGCTTGCGCGCGCAGCCCATGCCGATCATCTGGTCGTAGATCAGATCCGGCGTCATCCGGATCAGGTGCAGGTCGCGACGCCGCTGGCGAATGATCTCGTGGCCGGCGGCAAACGGGATCAGGTGGGTGAAGCCTTCCAGCGCGACGCTGGCGCCGTCGCTGACAAACTGCTCGATTGCCTCGGCAAGCGAAAGCGTCATGGGTTCACTCCACCACCGTGCGCGACTGCTCGCGCATGTACTGGGCGAGGTAGTAGAACGAAGCGATCGCCTTGCCGGTGGAACCCGAACCCTTCCAGCCGCCGAACGGCTGGTAACCGGGCCAGGCGCCGGTGGTGGCGCCCTGCGGACGGTTGGCATAGGTCACGCCGGCTTCGATGTGCTCGTGGAACCACGGCACCTCGTCGGCACCGCCGAAGAAGCCGGCGGTCAATCCCATCGGCGTATCGTTGGCCAGCCGCATCGCCTCCTCGCGATCCTGGTAGCGATGCAGCATCAGGATCGGCAGGAACATTTCGTGTTGCCACAGCGGATGCGCCAGCGGCGCCTCGGCCAGCAGCGGTTCGACGTAGTAGCCGCACGCGAGTTCCTCGCTGCCGCCCGTACCCTCACCGATCCGTGCACCGCCGGCGAGCACGACGCCGCCGTCGCGCAGCTGGTCGGCATAGCGCTGGTAGTTGTCGTAGGCGGATTCGTTGATGACCGTTCCCAGCCAGTGTTCGCGGCGGCGCGGATCGCCGATGCAGATCGCCGCGATCTTCGCGCGCAGGCGCTCGATCAGCGCATCGGCCACGCTCTCGTGCACATACAGGCGTGACAGCGCCGAACATTTCTCGCCACTCAAGCCGTAGGCGGAGCGCACAATGCCGGCCGCGGCGTCATCAAGGTCGGCGCGTTCGGTGACGATGCACGGATTCTTGCCGCCCATCTCGGCGATGCAGGGCCGCGGATACACACCGCCGGCCATCTGCTGCATGAGGTGCCGGCCCACCGGCACCGAGCCGGTGAAGGTGATGCCCGCGGCAAGCGGGTGGCGCACCAGCGCTTCGCCGACCTCGCGCCCGGAACCGGACAGGTAATTGAACACGCCCGGCGGCAGGCCTGCATCGCGGATGCAGTCGGCGAGCAGGCGGCCGGCCCAGGGCGTGTCGCTGGCGCCCTTGACCACCACCGTGTTGCCGGTGACCAGGGCAGCGGCGGCCGGGCCGCCGGTCAGCGCGAGCGGGAAGTTGAATGGTGCGATCACCACCCAGACGCCAT
>JAPHUU010000137.1 GCA_026193555.1 Rhodanobacter sp. | reverse complement strand
TGGAACAGGTCGCGCAACTCGCGGGTGTGGCTGTCGCCGGCTGGCTTGATGCGCTCGCCGCCGCGGCGCAGGCGCACGTCGAGGGGCTCGGACAGGCGGGCTTCGGCGTTGGTGAGCGACAGCGTGCCGCCGTCGGGAACGGGGAGCAGCTCGCCGCGCCATGATGTCTGCCAGTCATCGGCGACGGCCTTCGGTGGTGGCCCGGCCCACAGCCGCCCCTTCCAGATGTGCAGTTCGACGCCGGGCCAGCGGATGCAGGGTACTCGGCCGGCGCGTGCGCCGCACTGGCGCTCGATCTGACGGCGCTGGGCGGTGGTGGGGGCGGACAGGCCGCGCGCATGCAGCCAGTGGTCGAGCAGCGGCTCGCGCAGCGCCGGTGCCAGCTTGAGCCAGCCGTCGGCATGCAGGCTGCCGGTCACTGGGTCCAGCAGCGGCCCCAGTGCCGTCAGCCACTGCGAACGCAGGGCATCGGCGGCGGCGTGGCAGAGCGCGGCGCTGTGCAGGATCGAATCCACGGCTTGCGGCCAATGCCGGTTCAAGCGCGGCAGGATTTCATGGCGCAGATGGTTGCGTGCCAGCCGGGTGTCCTTGTTGCTGGAGTCGTCAATGCACTCAAGGCGGTGTGCTTCGACATAGTCATGCAGCTGCCGCCGCGACAGGGGCAGCAGGGGTCGCCACAACTGGCCTCTGCCGAAAGGCCGCAGCGCACGCATGCCGCCCAGCCCCTCCGGCCCGGCGCCACGAAGCAGTTTCAGCAGCACGGTTTCGGCCTGATCGTCGCGGTGATGGCCGAGCAGCAGCCACTCGTCAGCATGCAGTTGCACCTCCAGCGCGGCGTAGCGTGCCTGACGCGCCGCCGCCTCCAGCCCGCGGCCCGGTTGCGTATCCACGAGTACCGGCAGCACCTCGCACGGCAACTCCATCGTGGCGCAGAAGCGCAGGCAGTGTTCGGCCCAGGCGGCGCTGTCGGCATGCAGGCCATGATCGACATGCAGTGCGCGCAGGCCACGTGCGCGTGCCTCGGGAAGCCGGGCCAGCGCATGCAGCAGGGCGGACGAATCGGGGCCGCCACTGAAGGCAACGCACAGGGCGGCTGGCGCTGCGCCGACCAGCGCATCGCGCAGGTGCGGATGCAGCGTGTCGATCACTTCTTTCTGCTGCGCGGCCGCACGTAGAGGTGCTTGCCGGCGCCAACCTGGCGCTCATCGGTTTCGAACAGGCCGATGCCGTTGATCAGACCGCTGAGCTTGGCGTAGCCGTAGTTGCGCGGATCGAAGTCGGGTGACTGCTTGTTGATGATGCTGCCGACCGCGCCCAGGCTGGCCCAGCCGGAATCGTCCGAGGCAGCCTCGATCGCATTGCGCAGCAGGTTCATCAGCTGTGCGTCGCCGCGCAGTTCCTTCGCGCTGCGGCGCTTCACGCCCGCGCTGGGCTCGGCCTCGGTGGCCTGCACCAGTACTTCGGTGTAGATGAACTTGTCGCAGGCGGTGCGGAACGGCTCGGGCGTCTTCTGCTCGCCGAAGCCGTAGACGGTCTGGCCCGACTCACGGAGGCGCGAGGCGAGCCGGGTGAAATCGCTGTCGCTGGAGACAATGCAGAAGCCATCGAAGCGCTCGGTGTAGAGCAGGTCCATCGCGTCGATGATCATCGCCGAGTCGGTGGCGTTCTTGCCGACCGTGTAGCGGAACTGCTGGATTGGCTGGATCGAGTGCCGCAGCAGTACTGCCTTCCAGCCGTTGAGGTCGGGTTTGGTCCAGTCGCCGTAGATGCGTTTGACGTGTGCGGTGCCGTACTTGGCGATCTCGGCCAGCAGGCCTTCGACGATCGCCGGCCGCGCGTTGTCAGCGTCGATCAATACGGCGAGTTTGTGCGTGCTGACGCTGGCCATGGCAGGTCTCGTTGAGGAACGCAGGCGTGATGGTAGCGCCAAGCCGGCACCCGGTGCGTGATGGCCGCCGTCGACGTGCTTCGGTCGAATCACCCGTCCCCCGTGAATGCCGCCGGGATCCGACGGCCAGCCGGGGACTCGACGAAAATTCGCGGCCTATTCCTGATAGGCGCCGTAGCTGCGCAGGCGCTGGTAGCGTCGTTCGAGCAGGTCGGCGACCGGCAGCGCCTCGAGTGTGTCGAGTTGGTTCAGCAGCACCGCCTTGAGACGGATGGCCATCGATCGCGGGTTGCGGTGCGCGCCGCCGAGCGGTTCACGCACCACCTTGTCGACCAGACCCAGTTCCAGCAGGCGCGGTGCGGTCAGACCCAGCGCCTCGGCGGCATCCCTGGCCTTGTCCTGACTCTTCCACAGGATCGATGCACAGCCTTCCGGCGAGATCACCGAATAGGTCGAATACTGCAGCATCACGGTGCGGTCGCCCACGCCGATCGCCAGCGCGCCGCCGGAGCCACCCTCGCCGATCACGGTGCAGATGATCGGTACCTTCAGCTCGGCCATTTCCAGCAGGTTGCGGGCGATCGCCTCGCTCTGCCCGCGCTCCTCGGCACCGACGCCGGGGTAGGCGCCGGGGGTGTCGATCAGGGTCAGCAACGGCAGCCCGAAACGCTCGGCCATCTTCATCAGACGCAGCGCCTTGCGGTAGCCCTCCGGACGCGGCATGCCGAAATTGCGGCGCACCTTGGTCTTGGTGTCGCGGCCTTTCTGGTGACCGATGATCATCACCGGTCGGCCGTTGATGCGGCCCAGGCCACCCACGATGGCCGCATCGTCGGCATACATGCGATCGCCGGCCAGCTCGTGGAATTCATCGCAGATCACGCCGATGTAATCGAGTGTGTACGGTCGTGCCGGGTGGCGCGACAGCTGGGTCATCTGCCACGAGTTGAGGTTGCGGAAGATGTCGGCAGTCTTGATCTTCAGCTTTTCGCGCAGGCGACCGACTTCCTCGTCGATATTGAACGCCTGGCCATGGCTGGCATGGCGAAGCTCTTCGATCTTCGCCTCCAGCTCGGCGATGGGTTGTTCGAATTCGAGGAAGTTGGGGTTCATTCGCGGCTTTTCAGGGCATAGAGCGTCGCAGTATACCGTTCTGCAGAAAAAGGCGAGAACGGCGCCGTATGGCGAGGGTGGGCGCGCCAGACGACCATTGGGTGACCCGCAGACGGGCGGATTGCGCTATCGTCCGCGCCAACAAGTACCGCCACGCCGGAACCGACCATGCCGCCCAAACCGCCGATCGACAACGCCAAACTGGATCGCATCGTGGCCGAAGCGCGGCGCAATGCCGAGCAGCGCGAGCTGGGTTACCGCGAGCGTGCGCTGAAGATGTATCCGTGGATCTGCGGTCGCTGCGCGCGCGAGTTCACGCGCGCCAATCTGCAGGAGCTGACCGTGCATCACCGCAACCACGATCACGATTTCAATCCGCCGGACGGCAGCAACTGGGAACTGTTGTGCGTGTATTGCCACGACAACGAACACTCGCGCCACATCGATCATGTGCGCGGCGGTGTGCTGGAGGAACAGGAGGCGCCGGCGGCCACCGGCAACCCGTTCGCCGATCTGAAAGCGATGATGGAGCGCGGCCAAAAACGGTAGGAGCGCACCCTGTGCGCGATGCTCTTTCTTGCGCCGAGCCAAAAGCATCGCGCACAGGGTGCGCTCCTACGAATCGTTGTGCTTGACGATGCGCAGCCGCGCCGCCTGCACGCCGGGCAAGGCGCGCACCGCGCGCAGCAGCTCGGGAATGGCGTCGACGCGCCAGGCATCGCCCAGTTCGAGGTCCGCTCGCGCACTGTGGTTGTGATAACCGTGCAGCACCACGGTGGCGCGGCCGCCGCGATAACCGGCCAGCGTCTGCTGCAGCTGCTCGACGAAGCCGGGCTGGATGCCGTTCAATTTCAGCTGCAGCAGCCGGGCATGCCTGCGGCAGGCATCGGCCAGTGAGCAGGCGCTGCGCGCGCGCAGCTGGAAACCGCCGCCGGAGAAATCGTCGATGCGCAGGCCGCCATCCACGATCAGCATCTCGTCACGGGTGAGCAGGGGTGCGATCTGCTGGTACAGCTCGCCGAAGAAGCTCACCTCGATGCTGCCGCTGCCGTCCTCGATGCGCACGAACGCATCGCTGTCGCCACGCTTGCGCACGGCGGAGACCATGCCGGCGATCGTCCATGGCGTGTCGGGGCCGCGGCGGAAACGGTTGCCGTCGTCGTTGTCGTTCTTGCGCGGTTTCGGTGGCTGGTAGCGGTCGATGATTTCGCCCAGCGGGCAGGTCGACAGTTGTGCCAGTTCGTGCTTCCAGGGATCGGTCGGATGCCCCGAGAGGTAATGTCCCAAGGTGTCACGCTCGCCCTGCAGCTTCCGCTCCAGCGGCCACTCCGGCGCGGTCGGCAGCTGGATTTTCACCACCGGCGTGGCCGCGCCCGTGGCGGCGCCGAACATGTCGTTCTGCCCTGATTGCTTGTCGCGCAGGTGCTGTTCGGCGGCCTTGATCGCATCGGGCAACTGCAGCATCAGGCTGGCACGGGTGGGCGCCAGCGCATCGAGCGCGCCTGACAGGATCAGCGCCTCCAGCACGCGCCGGTTGAGCTTGGTCGGGTCGACTCGGCGGCAGAAGTCGGCCAGGTCGGTGTAGGTGCCCTGGCTGCGTTCGGCGACGATCGCCTCGCATGCTCCCTGGCCGACGCCCTTGATCGCGCCGAGGCCGTACTGGATCGTTTTCGGCTCCACCGCGACGAACATGTAGTTGGACGCATTGACGT
>JAPHUU010000462.1 GCA_026193555.1 Rhodanobacter sp. | reverse complement strand
GCGCGTGGACCTTGATGACCTGCACGGCAATGCATCGCATGGCGTGCACATGGCGGCGATGGCCGGCAGCTGGCTGGCCCTGACCTGGGGCTTCGGTGGCCTGCGCATCAGGGACGGCAAGCCCGCACTGGCACCGCAGTTGCCCGCAACATGGAGCAGCTATCGCTTCGGCCTGCGCTGGCGCGACGCGCATCTGCGCGTGGAGGTCGACGCCGACGGCGTGCAGTACAGCTTGACCGAAGGCGGGTCGCTGACCTTCATGCACGCCGACGTGTTGCACACGCTGCATGCCGGCGAATCGTTGCGCCTGCCGCGCATCGATATCCCCGCCGCACGGCCTTCCCCACCGCATGCCTTCAAGGCGGTGATTTTCGACCTGGACGGAGTGATCGCCGATACCGCAGTGGTCCATCACGCGGCGTGGAAGCAGCTCGCCGCCGAGATCGGCATCCCGTTCGACGACGCCATCGGTGAACGCCTCAAGGGCGTCGACCGCCTGGGGTCGCTGGACATCGTGCTGGAAGGCGCACTGCGCCACTTCACGCCCGCCGAAAGACAGGCGCTTGCCGACCGCAAGAACGACTTCTACCGCGAACAGATCGAACATTTTGGCCCGCAGGATCTGCTGCCGGGCGCACGCGCAGCGATCGAATCGGCGCGGCGCGCCGGGCTCAGGATCGGACTGGCCTCGGCCAGCCGAAATGCCGCCAGGCTGCTGCAACGACTCGGCATCACCGAACTGTTCGACCACATCGTCGACGCAGGCGGGATCGTCCGCTCCAAGCCGGACCCGGAAATCTTTCTGGCGGCGGCAAAAGCTCTCGGCGTGGCGCCGGGCGAGTGTATCGGCGTGGAGGACGCCGCCGCTGGCATCGCCAGCATTCGTGCCGCGGGGATGGCGGCGATTGGCATCGGCCAGGCGCAAGCACTGGCCGATGCAGATGTGGTGTTGCCGAACGTAGCCGCGCTCGACATTGGCACTTTCATAAGAAGACTGAACGGCGAACTGGCGTGAACCTGTCGGCAGACATGTCGCGCTCAAATTACAAAACAGTGGGGAGTCACACAATGAACAACCGCAAGCAAATAACCAGATTGACCTTGTCCGTGGCCATCGCAGCCACCCTCATGTCCGGCACCACGATGGCCCAGGAGAGCGGCCAGACGTCGACGTCGGCGACCAGCAAGACCGCCACAACCAAGGCCGCCAAGGCCAGCAACGCGACGTCGCTGCAACAGGTACTGGTTACCGGCACCGCCACCTACGGCGGCGTGAAAAAGATCGACGCCAGCTATTCGATCGTCATGGCAAACGCCGAGCAGATCAAGGAAGCCAATCCGGTCAGCTCGGCGGATCTGCTGAAGATGTCGCCCGGCGTGTACCCGGAGTCCTCCGGTGGTCAGACTGGCGCGAACATCGAGGTTGCCGGCTTCCCGGGCGGCGGTGACGCACCCTACGCCACGTTCGAACTCAATGGGTCGCCGCTGTATCCGATGTCGACCCTCTCGTTCATGGAGAACTCCTCTATGTTCCGCCTGGATGACACGATCGATCGCGTCGAAGTGATCCAGGGCGGCCCCGCGGTGCTTTACGGCACCGGCCAGCCCGGCGTGACAGCCAACTTCATGCTCAGGCAGGGCACCGACGTGCCCTCAGGCGACGTGGGCGTGACCTATGGGTCGGAGGGCATGTATCGCCTCGACGGGTTCCTGGGCTTCAAGGTGGCCGATGGCTGGTACGGCAGCGTTGGCGGCTTCTGGCGCAAGTCCGATGGCGTGCGCGCGCCACAGTTTGCGGCCGATGACGGCGGGCAGCTGACCGCCACGCTGAGCCACGACATGGATAACGGCTCGCTGCTGTTCTATGCGCGCGTGCTCAAGGACAAGAACCAGTTTGTCACCGACAGCCCGATCCTCAATCCGAGCCCGGGCAAGTTCTCCGCCTACCCGGGGTTCGATCCGCTGACCGGCACCTTCGGCAGCAATGCCAACCGGCATTCGTTCCTGGAGACCATGCCGTGCACGACCGCCGGCTGCACACCGGGCGGCATCGCGGTCGACCTGGCCGACGGGCGCGGGGCCAACCTGCGCATGGCCGGCGCCAACCTGGATCTGGATTTCGGCAGCGGCTGGTCCCTGTCGGACAAGCTCCACCTGACCCAGGGGCAGATGAACACCGTTTCGTTCTTCAGCACCGGCGCCAACCCGACCTCGCTGGCCGACTACATCGCCGGTGAGGAATCGGCGCTGGGGCTGCCGGCCGGCCTGACCGCCACCGCCACCTATCGCAACGGTGGCAATGCCAACATGAACGAAAACGTCACCACCCAAGGTCTGTGGTACGTGCACAAGAACATCAAGTCGGTCACCAACGAGTTCCATCTGAGCAAGGAACTGTTTGACGGCAACACGCTGACCTTCGGCAACTACACCGCAACGTATTCGGCGCATGACACCTGGTACCTCAACGACACCATGTTGCTGCAGGCGAAGACCAATCCGAACCCGATCGTGGTCAGCCTCAACAACGGCAGCAACACCTACCAGCTCACCAATCCGCAGGGTTTTGCCCCGGCTGCCTGGTACTACCCGTTGCATGAGGACTGGACCGGTCTCAACACCGCATTCTTCCTCACTGATTCATGGAAGGTGGACCGCTGGTTGTTCGACGCGGGCGTTCGCGTGGAGCATCAGGAAGCCAATGGGCGCATCCAGAACAATGCCAGCGGCGACCTCGACGGCAACCCGTTGACGCTCTACAACAACAACGCGGGCTACCTGATCAACAGCTACACGGACATCCCGTATTCCAAATCGGCACCGTCGTGGACGATCGGCGCGAACTACAGAATCAGCGACACGATGAGCGTGTATGCACGTCTCAATCACGGCGTTCACTTCCCCGGATTCGACGACCTGCGCGGAAATCCGACGACACCGGTGCAGACGATCCACAACGCGGAAGTCGGTTTCAAGTTCCAGAATGACTGGATCTATGCGGACATCAGCGCCTATGCGCGCCAGTTCGACGGCGTGCCCTACACGATCACTTCCAATACCGGACAGTTCTCGTTCGTCTATGGCTCGGATACGAAGGGCGTGAACTTCCACACCGTGGTCAAGCCGTTTGAGCACTTCTCGGTCGGCCTGACCGGCGACTTCATGAATGGCCACTACACGCATAACAAGGATTGCGTGTCGTACACCGCCCAGAACGGCAGCAGCCAGTGCACCAGCATCAATGGCATGCAGCTGCAGCGGCAGCCGAAGTTCCAGGTTCGCGTCACCCCGGCGTACGAAGTGCCGGCTGACTGGGGCAGCATGAAATTCTGGTTCACCTACGAATATGTGGGCAACCGTTTCGGCGATCAGATCCAGCAGCAGCCACTGGGTCATTACTACGATCTCGCCATCGGCGCCACTGCCAATATCGGCCAGAGCTGGCAGCTGCGCCTGCAGGGCACCAACGTCACCAACCAGATCGGCGTCACGGAAGGCAATGCACGCCTGTTCGGCTTTGCCAGCACTGGCGGCGTGATCCTCGCCCGCTCGATCCAGGGCCGCGAGGTCAACTTCCAGGTGAAGTACAAGTTCTGATTCGTCATCCGCAACTGCCCCTCGATTCAGGGGGCTCCGGTGGCGTCGGGCAGGTCATCGCCCGGCGCACCGCAGGCAACACCGATGCAAGTCGCCACCAAGACTCTCCCTGCGCGGTCGTGACCGCGCAGGGTTCCGTCCCTTGTCCGCCGATCGTTCGCACGGCACAGTGGATCGGAGACAACCCATCTTCAGCCATACATCCATTTTCAGGCAGGCCGCCATGAACCGAATCCGCATGATCATCGCGCTGGCGCTGATCTACATGGTTTTTGCGATCCTGCTAAACAGCGTCGGCACGGTGATCCTGCAGGCGATCGTCAGCTTCGGCGTGGACAAGCCGCACGCGAGCCTGCTTGAACTGTTCAAGGATCTGACGATCGCAGTGACCTCGCTGCTGGTCGCCTCCTTTCTTCCCCTGCTGGGCTATCGCCGCGCCATGATGCTGTCATTGGCGATCGTCGGCGGCGCCTGCATGCTGATGCCGCTCTACCCGAGCTTCCACACCACCGAGCTGCTGTTCACCTGCATCGGTGTTTCCTTCGCCCTGGCCAAGGTGGCCGTGTATTCGTCGATCGGACTGCTGACCAGCAACAGGGCGGAACACGGACGGCTGACCAATACCATCGAGGGCCTGTTCATGGTCGGCGTGCTGGCCGGCGGCTGGATCTTCAGCGCCTTCATCGACTCCGCCGCACCAGCGAATCCGTCCTGGCTCAACGTCTACTGGCTGCTCGCCGTATTGTGCGCGCTGGTGATCGTGCTGCTGGCCACCTCGCAGCTCGACGAGTCGGCAGCGCATACCGAGGAGACCAACTCGATGCGCGGCTCACTGCTGGAAATGCTGCAGCTGTTCCTGCGTCCGCTGGTCTATGTCTTCCTGATATCGGCGTTCCTCTACGTGCTGATCGAGCAGAGCTTTGGCACCTGGCTGCCGACCTTCAACAACGAGGTACTCAAGCTGCCCAACGCGATGAGCGTCCAGGTCGCCACCATCCTGGCCGGCACCACCGCGATCGGTCGCCTGCTGGCCGGACAGGTGCTGCGGCGGGTGCCCTGGTACGCGCTGCTGAACATCTGTGTGGTCGGCATGGGCCTGCTGGTGGTGGTGGCCCTGCCGCTGGCCGAGCACGTGGTCGCGCGGGCGGATGTCGGCTGGTTCAACGCGCCGGTCGCCGCATACCTGATCCCGCTTATCGGCCTGCTGATGGCGCCGATCTATCCGGTGATCAATTCGGTCGCACTGAGCTCGCTGCCGAAACCGTCGCATGCCGCGATGACCGGGCTGATCGTGATCTTCTCCGCCCTGGGCGGCACCCTGGGATCACGCATCACCGCGATCGTGTTCTCGCGCTTCGACGGCATCCACGCCTTCTATTTTTCGCTGATCCCGATGACGCTGTTGCTGATCTCGCTGTTCCTGTTCAAGCGCGAGACCGATCGCGACGAGGGAACGGCGATCCCGATCAAGGTCGGTCTTGCCACGAAATAGTCACCGTTCTCGACTGTGAGACAGCACGTATCGACACCATGGAGCCCTCATGAAATTTCGCCCTCTCACGCTCTCCTGGTTGTGGATCATCGCCGCGGTGATCGCCGCGCCGGCGTTCGGCCAGACTGACCCTGGCTTCCTGCTCACCGGCACATCGAAGAACTTCGGCAGCTACTTTCCGAGCTACCTGGCCAACGGCTATTTCTCGACGATGACCTCGCCGCGCGGCACCGAGCCGGCCCCCGGCTACATGGTCGCGTTCATGGACTACGCCAAGGGCGACATCTCCCGTCCCGCCGCGATCCCCGGCTGGAGCGAGATCGACTACAACCCCGGCGGCGGCTGGCTCAATTCGACCCGGCTCGGTCCGAAGACCTTCGCCGACTACGCGCAGACGCTGAACATGCACGACGGCACGCTGGCGACCCGCTACCGCTTCGAGTACGCCAACAAGGCGACCGACGTGAAGGTCGCCACCTTCGTCAGCCAGGCCGACCCGCATCTCGCCGCCACGCAGTTGTCGATCACGCCGCACTTCGACGGCAAGGTGCAGCTGACCTTCCCGATCCGGCTGTGGTCAGAGCACCAGCCGCGCTTTCCGATCGCCACGATGACCGGCGACCAGATGATCAACGCGGTGATCGCCAGCGGACAGAATCTGCAGAACAAGCCGGTACCGACGCCGGATCGCGCCGCGGTCTGGTATCCCGGCCACACCCGCGTCATCGCCAGCGACGGCAACACCCGCCAGCTCACGTTGTGGCTCGACGGCCAGGCCGAACAGGGGCTGCACATGGCCGAGGCGGCGGCGATCAGCCTTCCGGCGGGCGTCACAGTCGACAAGGTGACGCTGGAGAAAGGCCCCACCAAGCTGTCGCTGAATCTGCTCGTCAACGTCGAAAAGGGCAGGACCTACACCTTCACCAAGTACATCGCCGCGTCCCGGCAGGACTGGGGCGGCGACGCGAAAGCCGACCTGGCACTGGCACTGGCCGCACGCAAGACCGGGTTCGAGCACCTGCTCACCCGGCACGTCGCCGCATGGAATGACCTGTGGAAGGCCGACATCGTGATCGACGGCGATCCGAAAGTGCAGCTGGCCGTGCATTCGGATCTGTACTACCTGCTGTCCAACACCACCGTCGGCACGGCCTGGCCGATGGGCGCCTGCGCGCTGACCCCCGGCTATGCCGGTCATGCGTTCTGGGACAGCGATTCGTGGGTGTTCCCCGCCCTGCTGCTGTTGCACCCCGAGCGCGCCAGGCCGATCGTGATGTTCCGCGACCGCACGATGCAGCCGGCACGCGAGAGGGCGAAACGGTACGGCGCCAAGGGCACCATGTACCCGTGGGAAGCGGACCCGCAGACCGGCGTCGACAACACGCCGCACTTCGCTTATCACGTGTTCCGCGAGATCCACGTCAATGCGGACATCGCGATCGCGCAATGGCAGTACTACCTGGCCACCGGCGACAAGGCCTGGCTGAAGAAGGATGGCTGGCCGGTGATCCGCGAGATCGCCGAATTCTGGACCAGCCGGGTGACCTGGAATCCTGCCGAAGGACGCTATGAGATCCTGCACGTCACCTCGCCCGACGAGGCCTACGAAGACGTGCCCAACGATTCGTTCACCAATGCCGCCGCGCGCAAGGCGCTGGAGATCGCCACCGAAGCGGCCAGGGCAGCAGGTGCAAGGGCCGACCCGAAATGGGCCGAGATCGCCGCGAAGATGTATATCCCGTTCGACGACGCCAACCAGCGCCATCGCGATTTCGACGCCTCGGTGCCGCACGACAAGATCACCTGGATGGGCTCGTCGCTGGCCTGGCTGATGTATCCGAACCTCGACCTGTCGATGTCGACGCAGGTGCGCCGCAACGATTTCGCGTTCCAGTTGCACGAACTGAAGACCCACGGCGACGACCCGAACGAGATGATGATGGCGATGCTCGCCGTCGGCGCGGCCGAACTCGGCGACAGCAAGGCCGCCGGCGACTGGATCCAGCGCAACCTGGTCGGCTTCCTCAAGCCACCGTTCAACGTGCGCACCGAGACCGCCGCCAACAACGCCGGCTACATCCTGGCCACCTCGGCCGGCTTCGTGCAGAGCTTCGTCTACGGCCTGTCCGGCCTGCGCATCGAAAACAACGGCCTTGTGCAGGCGTATCCACCGGTGCTGCCGATGGCCTGGACGTCGTTGACGCTCAAAAAAATTCACTTCAGAGGCAAGCTGTACGACATCACGATCCATCGCGACCAGACCGGCAAGACCGTACTGTCGCGAAAGGCGCTTTGACGATTGTTCCGGAGACCGGCCCATGCCTGCATCGATTCCAAAACACATCCTGAATTTGGTCCTGCTCGGTATCGCGCTGCTGGGCGCCTACGCCATCGCCGCAGAGTCACCACCGAAGTCACCGAACACCGATTCCCGCGACGACATCACGCTGCCGTCCTTCCGCGTACCCTATTCCTCGTTCGCGTCGCCGCAGGCGCGCCGGCAATTCCGGATCATGCGGGAACAGAGTCGCCATTCGCCCTCGATCAACGACATCGCCGCCAGCCGCGCATACTACGACTCGATCAATCGCGATCGCGTGCGGCGGATGAAGAAGATCTATCCGGTGATCATCACCGCGCGGTCCATCGGCGGGGTGCCCACCGACGTCGTGACGCCCGCGCCGGGCGTTGCACCGGCACAGGCCAGCCGCGTTCTGATCAACCTGCACGGTGGCGATTTCCTGTGGGGCGCGCACAGCGGCGGGCTAGTGGAGTCGATCCCGATTGCCAGCCTGGGTCGGATCAAGGTCATCACGGTCGACTACCGGCAGGGCCCCGAGCACGTCTTTCCGGCCGCCGGCGAGGACGTCGAGGCGGTCTACCGCGCCTTGTTGAAGCACTACCCGGCGCGGAACATCGGCATCTACGGCTGCTCCGCCGGCGGCGTGCTCACCGGCGAGGCGGTGGCCCGTTTCATCACGCGGAAGCTGCCCGTCCCCGGCGCCATCGGCACGTTCTGCGGGTCGATCGTCGAGATGGCCGGAGACATGGCCTACACGGGGCCCATATTGAGCGGCGACGGAGCCCCCACGCCGCAGCCGAACGGAACCAACGTGTCCTATTTCACCGACTCACCTTACTTCAAGGGCGCCCGGCAGACCGACCCGATGGTATTCCCCGGCAACTCGCCAGCCTTGCTGGCGAAGTTCCCGCCGACCTTGCTGATCACTGGCAGCCGTGACTCCACCATGAGCACGATGATTCAGAGCCAGCGTTTGCTGACTGCTGCCGGCGTGGACGCCGAACTGCAGGTATGGGACGGCATGTGGCATTCATTCTTCTCCGATCCGGAACTGCCCGAATCGCGCGAGGCCTATGCCGTGATCGTGAACTTCTTCAATCGCCAACTGGGTCGCTAGGGCGGGACCGCAGGATACGTCGCAGCCCGGCTTGATGCCCGGCTGCGACCAGCACGTCGCCGCTGGCCGAATCGCGCGCGAACAACCTTTGCCCCTTGACGCGCGGACGGGTATTCTTCGCTGCATCAACATCCTTGCGGCGTGCCATGAGCCTACAGACCGTACTGGTCATCGACGATGAACGCGACATCCGAGAACTGCTGACCATCACGCTGGGGCGGATGGATCTTCAGGTCGACTCCGTGGGTACCGTGGCCGAAGCACGCCGCGCACTGGCCGAACACAGCTATGACCTGTGCTTCACCGACATGCGGCTGCCCGACGGCAACGGCCAGGAAATCATCGAGCTGATCGCCGAAACCTGCCCGGACACGCCGGTCGCGATGATCACCGCCTACGGCAACGTCGATGCCGCCGTGAACGCCTTGAAGGCCGGCGCGTTCGACTTCGTCTCCAAGCCGGTCGACATCCAGATGTTGCGCGGTCTGGTGCGCACCGCCTTGCGGCTGGCCGAGGAGAAGCGCGAGGGTGGCGCCGCGGCCAAGACCGCCGACTCCAACGAACGCCTGATCGGCGACTCGCCTGCCATGCAACAGGTGCGCGCCACCATCACCAAGCTGGCGCGCAACCAGGCGCCGGTCTACATCGCCGGCGAATCCGGTGTCGGCAAGGAGCTGGTGGCCCGGCTGATCCACGAGCAGGGGCCACGCGCCAGCGGCCCGTTCGTGCCGGTCAACTGCGGCGCGATCCCTTCCGAACTGATGGAAAGCGAATTCTTCGGTCATCGCAAGGGCAGCTTCACCGGAGCAGGCGCCGACAAGGAGGGCCTGTTCCAGGCCGCCCAGGGCGGCACGCTGTTCCTCGACGAAGTCGCCGAACTGCCGCTGCACATGCAGGTGAAGCTGCTGCGCGCGATCCAGGAAAAAGCGGTGCGGCCGATCGGCGGCCGTGACGAGATCCCGGTCGATGTGCGCATTCTTTCGGCCACCCACAAGAATCTCGGCCAGCTGGTCGAACAGGGTCTGTTCCGGCAGGATCTGTTCTACCGCATCAACGTGATCGAGCTGCGCGTACCGCCCTTGCGCGAGCGCCGCGGCGACGTGCCGCTGCTGGCGAACTTCATCCTGAAGTCGCTGGCCGGCAAGAGCGGCGAGAACGTCGGCCAGCTGCTTCCGGCAGCGAAGCAGGCACTGGAAACCTACGAATTCCCCGGCAACGTGCGCGAGCTGGAAAACATCCTCGAACGGGCGATGGCGATGTGCGATGGCTCCAGCATCGATACCGTCGACCTGATGCTGCCGCAACGTAGTGTCCCGCAGGACCATGATGGCGGACTGGCCCAGGGCAGCCCCTCGCCCGGCGCTGCCGCTGCGGCACCGGCCAGCGCCAATGGCGGTCTGGACGACTACATCACCAATATCGAGCGGGTCGCCATCGTCAAGGCACTGGAAGAGTCGCGCTACAACAAGACCGCCGCCGCGCGGAAACTGGGCATCACCTTCCGCGCGCTGCGCTACAAGCTGAAGAAGCTCGGCATCGACTGAGCCGGCTTCTCGCAGGAGCCCACCCTGTGGGCGAATGCTCTTGCAGGAGCGACTTCAGTCGCTATGCTTTTTCGCCAGATTGAAGAGCATCGCGACTGAAGTCGCTCCTGCAAGAGCATTCGCCCACAGGGTGGGCTCCTGCGAGAAGCCGGCTCAGTCGATGCCGAGCTTC
>JAPHUU010000034.1 GCA_026193555.1 Rhodanobacter sp. | reverse complement strand
TGCGGAAGTCTGGCGATCCGCGAAAACGCCATCGTCTACAACCGGCTGTTCTGGATGCGGCCCGATGGCAGCCATGCGCAATACGACAAGCGGCATCTGTTTCGCATGGCCGGCGAGCACACCCGCTACGGCGGTGGCAGCGAACGACTGGTGGTCGAGCTGAAAGGTTGGCGGATCCTGCCGCAGGTCTGCTACGACCTGCGTTTTCCGGTGTGGCTGCGCAACCGGCGGCTGGCTGGCGCTGCCGGCGGCATGGACTATGACCTTGCGCTGTTCGTGGCGAACTGGCCCGCACTGCGCCGGCAGCCGTGGCGCACCTTGTTGCGTGCGCGGGCGATCGAGAATCTCAGCTACGTGATCGGCGTGAACCGGGTCGGCATGGACGGCAACGACATCCCCTACGCGGGCGACAGCGCGGCGATCGATCCGGTCGGGGAGCCCCTGATCGAATGCGGTGCACAGCAGCAGGTGGTAACGCTCGTACTCGATCCGGCGCCCTTGCTGGCGCATCGCGAGCGTTTCCCGGCGTGGATGGATGCCGATGGGTTTTCGCTCGACGTGGATTGAACCGGCGTCTGCCTTGCATGCCGCACAAACGCCGGTTCACCGCGTAGCCGTGTGAGGCGTTTCATCAGATTCCGGGACGGCTACCGGATGCAGGTGAACACGATCTCGGTCAGCCCCCTGGCGCGGGCTGATCAGAGTATCGCCAGCACGGCCTCCGCTGGCCGGCCGATCGCCGCCTTGCCATTGGCAACCACGATCGGCCGCTCGATCAGTTTCGGATGGGCAACCATCGTGGCAATCAATGCCGCCTCATCCAGCATGAGGTTATCCAGCCCCAGTGACAGATACTCCGCTTCGCCGATGCGCATCAACTGGCGGGCGTTGATGCCCAGTTGCTTCAGCAATACGGCCAGCTCGATTTCGCTGGGCGGCGTGGCGAGATAGTTGATTACCTCGACCTCGCCACCTCGGGCTTCCAGCATGGCCAGCACGGCGCGCGATTTCGAACAGCGGCTGTTGTGATAGATGCGCACCATCGCTCAGCGTCTCCGATCGAGCCGAAGCTCAGCGATTGCCCGAGCGGTTGCCACCCCGGCCCGGTGGCCGTCCGCCAGCCGGGCCACCATGGCCGTGCGGACGCGGACCACCTTGAGGACGATTGCCGCCCGGGCCCCGCGGTGCGCCGGAACCCTGCGGGCGATTGCCGCCCTGACCCTGCGGCCGACCCGCGCCGGACGCCTGGTTGCCATGCGCGCGATTGCCCTGTGCCTGACCTTGCGGGCGACCGCCCTGGGCGGGACGTCCAGCCGGTGCGCGATTGCCGTTGGCAGCACCGCCACGTGTCTCGCCACCGAATCCGCTGTAGGGGCTGCTGCCGCCACGGCCTTCGCCACCGGCGCGGGCGCCGAACGGCTTTCCGCCACCACCGGGGCGGCGGTTGCCCGTGGCCGGGCCACCGGCAGCATTGCCTCGTGGGCCGCCCGCGGGACGAGCCGCACCGTCGCGGTTCTCACCGGCGAACCAGGTACGCACCGACGGCAACTCCTGACCCGGCGCCACGCGTCGACCCCGGCTTCCGCCCATGCCGCCGCCACTTCCGCGCTTTCCGCCAGCGGTACCGCGCTCCGGCCGAACAACATTGCCGTTGACTTCGGCACCCGGGCGCCGCGCCGGCTTGCGGCCGCGCGCGGGCTCCTCGCGGATGCGGTCATAAGCGCGCAATTCGCGCCCTTCGTCCTGACCACCGGTCCATGCCGTACTGCTGCCGCGCTCCGGGCGATATTCGGTGACGCTGCGGTTGGCGCGGCGCTGGTGCAGCACCGGACTCAGGGTCAGCACTGGTTGGGGCATGCCCATGCCGGTGGCCTGGCGCAGCTGCTTGACAGCCTCAACATCAAGCGCTTCGCACTCGCCGCGACGCAGGTTTCGCGGCAGTTCGATCTTGCCGTAGCGGATGCGTTTGAGACGACTGACCAGGAATCCCTGCGAGTCCCACAGGCGGCGCACTTCGCGATTGCGACCCTCGCGGATCACCACGCGGAACCAGCTGTGGCTGCCGCCGCGGCTGATCACGGCGATTTCGTCGAAGCGTGCGGGACCATCGTCGAGCTCCACGCCGGCCTTGAGCCGTTCGATGATCTCGTCCGGTACTTCGCCATGCACACGGCACAGGTATTCGCGTTCCAACCCACTCTTGGGATGCATCAACGCGTTCGCCAGTTCGCCGTCGGTGGTCAGCAGCAGCAGGCCGGTGGTGTTGATGTCCAGCCGGCCGACGGCAACCCAGCGGGCTCCCTTCAGGCGCGGCAATTGCTCGAACACGGTGGGGCGGCCGTCCGGATCGTCCCGGGTGGTCAACACGCCCTCGGGCTTGTGGTAGACCAGTACCTCGGTCTCGTCTCGACTGTCGGTGGCAACGACGAACTGCTTGCCGTCCAGCACCACGCGGTCGCCGGCATGCACGCTATTGCCGATCTCGGCGGGGCTGCCATTCAATTCGACTTCGCCGGACTGGATGCGCTGCTCAAGCATGCGGCGCGAGCCAAGGCCGGCATTGGCCAGCACCTTGTGCAGGCGCTCTTCCAACGCGGGGGCTTCGCTTTCGGTGCGCGGTTCGCGCTTCAGGGATAAAACGGATTTTTGCGGCGCAGTCATGCGCGGTACTCCTCAGTATCTTGCTCGTCGGCGTCGGGTTCGACGTCCGCGGGGTTCGCTGCCTCGTCGGCAGTGGAAGTCGGTGTCGCGGCGTGCTTGCTGATGTCAGCTGCGTGTTCGCCGGGCTCCGGTGAAGTGATCGGTGCATCGGCATCGATCGTGGTGTCGCCTGCACCTTGTGCGTCCGCGATATTGGCGGATGCTCCGGGCGTGGCTGTTGTGTCGTCGTGTTCAGTTGCGGGTTCGGATGCGGCCAACTCGCCGGCCAGTTCCTCTCCGTCGGGGTCGATCGGCAGGTCACGTACGATGCGCGCGGGCAGGGGTTCCTGTTCGAAACGCAGTTGCGGGTCTTCCATGTCGCGAATTTCGGACAGCGGTGGCAGCTGATCCAGTGACTTCAGGTTGAAGTAGTCGAGGAACGCCCGGGTGGTGCCGAACAGCGCCGGCTTGCCGGGCACGTCGCGATGTCCGACGACGCGGATCCACTCGCGTTCCTCCATTGTCTTGATGATGCTGGAAGAGACCACCACGCCACGAATCTGCTCGATTTCCGGTCGGGTGATCGGTTGGCGATAGGCGATCAGGGCCAGGGTCTCCAGCAGGGCACGCGAATAGCGGCTGGGCCGTTCGGTCCACATCCGTGAAATCCACGGGTGAATGTCCTGGCGCACTTGATAGCGGAATCCGGAGGCTACCTCGATCAGTTCGACGCCGCGGCCGCTGCAGTCTGCGGAGAGCGCTTCCAGTGCCTTGGCAATCTGCTCGAGATCGACCTCGTCGGCCTCGTTGAACAGGTCGCCCAGCTGACGCGGCGTCATCGGCTGGGTGGAGGCCAGCAGGGCGGCCTCGATGATGGATTTGAGTTGCTCGATCTGCATGGCCTTGGGTCGGATGCCGATTCAGTTATGGAGTGATCATGGTGAAGACGGTTCGATTCGCGTTGACGCACTGGATGGGGCGGCGTCTGCTGCTTCAGAGATTTCTTCCGAGTGGCTGGTCTTTGCTTTCACATAGATCGGTGCCAGTGGTTCTTGCTGGACAATCTCCACCAGCATTTCCTTGGCCAGCTCCAGCATCGCCAGGAAGGTCACCACGATGCCGGGGCGACCCTCGCTGAGATCGAACAGGCTCTCGAAAACATGGAAACTGTCGTCATTCAGTCGACTCAGCAGATCGCCCATGCGCTGGCGAACACTGAGCGCCTCGCGCCGTATGGCGTGATGCCCGAAAAGTTCGGCCCGATGCATCACATCCTTGAGGGCCAGCAGCAGTTCGGACAGCTCCAGAGGCGGCGGCAACTTGATGACATTGCGCTCCCCCACTTCGGCATGCACCACCGCGGTATCGCGTTCGAGCCGGGGCAGGGCCTCGATGTCTTCCGCTGCCCGCTTGAATCGTTCATATTCCTGCAGCCGCCGTATCAGTTCGGCCCGGGGATCCTCTTCCAGTCCTTCCTCGGCCGGCGGTCGCGGCAACAAAAGTCGCGATTTGATCTCGGCCAGGATGGCGGCCATCAACAGATATTCGGCCGCCAACTCCAGTCGCATCACATCGCGCATCAGCTCGATGTAGGTCATGTACTGCCGGGTGATCTCGGCAACCGGAATATCCAGTATGTCCAGGTTCTGTCGGCGAATCAGGTACAGCAGCAAATCCAGCGGACCCTCGAAGGCTTCCAGGAAGACCTCGAGCGCGTCCGGCGGGATGTACAGATCCTGCGGCATCTGCAGCATCGGCTGGCCGCGCACGACGGCGAGCGGCATTTCCTGCTGTTGCGGTACCGATGCGAAGGCATCCTGCGCTGCGGCAACCGGCTGAGACTCGACTGGCTCAGTGCTCATCAATTCATGTCGTTGGGCCGCCTTCAGCGGCTGGCAGTGCGTTCAACACGATCGGAATCATTTCACCGTCGGTGCAACCGGAGGAATGTCCGTGCTCGGAATGCGGCGGTAAGGCGACCTTCCTGGGTACAACTGTCTTTCACAATCTTCAATCGACGCGCCTTGGGCGCCATCGTCACGACGGGCAAGATGAAGCCACTCGTTGGTGCTTCGGTCAGGCGGGTCGCGAGCAACCGTTGCGCACTGGTCCGAGGTTGTCAGCCGCGGTACACGTGCGAGCCTGGGGTGACGAACAACTGCGCCACTGACTGTTCAATCGGTCGGTTCGAGAGCTATCTGGTAGTCACCATTGCCTGCCAGACACGAACGGCCGGCGAACCCGCAGGATCCTACACGTTGTCGCAGATTAGCGACTGCAGGCTGACAAGTCCAGCAAAGGCTTGAGTTGACCACCAGTCGACGCCTCGGTCCATCGCCGGGACTCGCACGAATGGAACGGCCGATTGGTCCGGGAACGTCTGACTGCGTGAGTCGGCCGGGGCGGGGCTCGTATCATCGAGCGAGCCAGTCGCTGCAAGAAGCTTGTCGAAGCTGGGGCGGCATGTGACCAAATGCGTCTATCTGGAGCGATGCCGGGTCACATGGCAAGCGCCGCGAGGCCAGGATCCTGCCAGCTGACTTCCTGCGCCGCGACGTGCGACCGAAGCAATGGCGGTTTCGCGTGATCGCCCAGCGGATGCAAGAGCCGGATCGACATGAGGATGCTTGATATCCACCTTCCAATGATAAGTATAGCGCCACGCACGCATCATGGCATGTGAATTGCATGGTGACAGCCGTCAGCAGGGCTGGAGCATGATGATGTCGGGCAGGGACCGGTCGCGATGAAGGTGCGATCGGACGTGGCGCAGAGGCACGACTTCAGGATGGTTTGGCAGGCGCCGGTTGCCGGTGGCAGCCGAAGGCCCAACGGGATGTTACGAACATGAGCAACAATTGCGCACAGGTAGCAGGCAACATGATCGAAAAATTGCGCCCGGCCCGGATGCAGATCGAGACAACCGTCCTGATGAGCCGCCAAGGTGAGTCGCACCCGACCGAACTGGTCGATATTTCGGCCACAGGTGCGCTGTTGCGACGCCCACTGGGCTGGACCGGTGACGCGGATCAGGGATGGGTGCTCGACATGATCTTCGGCAACAACCTGCACATTCATCTGGAAGCGATCGTTGCGCGAGTGTCCGATCACCACATCGGCTTTTCCTATTCGCGTATCCCCGAAGACAAGCAGGCGCCATTGTGGAACCTGCTGGGCGGCTACGCCGATATCCTGGAGTACTGGAAGGAAAGTTGATCGCAACCGCGTCGTTCTTTCCCTGAAAAACGCCCGCGACAAGCGGGCGCTTTGCTTTTAGTCGGTGGTCGTCTTGTTCTCGTCGCGCAATTCGCGGCGAAGGATCTTGCCCACGTTGCTTTTTGGCAACTCACTGCGGAACTCGATCAGTTTCGGTCGTTTGTAACCGGTCAGGTTGTCGCGACAGAACTGCCTGAGCTCGTCCTCGCCAAGGTTCGGGTCCTTGCGCACCACATACAGCTTCACCACTTCGCCGGAGTGTTCGTCGGCTACGCCCACCGCCGCCACTTCCAGCACGCCGGGATGCTGCATCACGGCGTCCTCGACCTCGTTCGGATACACATTGAAGCCGGATACCAGGATCATGTCCTTCTTGCGGTCGACGATGTAGAAATAGCCGTTCTCATCCATCTTCGCGATGTCGCCGGTGTGCAGCCAACCGTCGCTGCCCAGCACCTTGGCGGTCTCGTCCGGACGCTGCCAGTAGCCCCTCATCACCTGCGGGCCGCGCACCATCAGTTCGCCCACTTCGCCCGCGGGCAGCGGCTGGCCCTCCTCGGACCAGATCGCCACGTCGGTGGAAGGGATCGGCAAGCCGATCGATCCGTTGTACTGCTCCAGGTCCAGCGGATTGATGCAGGCCGCTGGCGAGGTTTCGGTCAGGCCATAGGCCTCGGCAAGGGTGCAGCCGGTCACCTTCTTCCAGCGGTCCGCGACCGCGCGTTGCACGGCCATGCCCCCACCCAGGCTGAGGTGCAGTTTCGAGAAATCCAGTTCGGCGAAACCAGGCGTGTTGAGCAGGCCGTTGAATAGCGTGTTGACGCCGGTGATCGCGGTGAAGCCGGAGGCCTTCAGCTCCTTGACGAAGCCGGGCATGTCGCGCGGATTGGTGATCAGCCAGTTCAGCCCGCCCAGTCGCGTGAACACCAGTCCGTTCGCGCACAGCGAAAAGATGTGATACAGCGGCAGCGCAGTGATGATGACTTCCTGGCCCTGCTTGGTGTTCTTGCCGATCCAGGTGCCGGCCTGCAGCATGTTCGCCACCATGTTGCCATGGGTCAGCATGGCGCCCTTGGCCACGCCCGTGGTGCCGCCGGTGTATTGCAGGAAGGCGATGTCATCGTGGGTCAGCATCACCGCCGGGAGCTCATGCAATGCACCTTTCGCCAGCGCATCGCGAAAGCGGACTGCCTGCGGCAAGTCGAACGCGGGAATCATTTTCTTGACGTGCTTCAGCGCGAAATTGATCAGCGCACCTTTCGTGAAACCCAGCAGGTCACCGATGCCGGTGGTGACGATGTGCTGGACATGGGTCTCGGCCACGATCTGCTGGACGGTCGCCGCAAAGTTGTCCAGTACCACGATGGCCTGGGCGCCGGAATCCTCAAGCTGGTGCTTCAGTTCACGAGCGGTGTACATCGGGTTGGTGTTGACCACCACCAGACCGGCGCGCAGCGCGCCAAACAGCGCGACCGGATACTGCAGCACGTTCGGCATCATGATCGCGATGCGGTCGCCCTTGCCGAGTTTCAGTACACCGGTGAGATAGCCGGCGAACTGGCGACTCATCTCGTCGATCTGGCCGTAGCTGAGCTTTTGCCCGAAGTTGGCGAATGCCGGGTTGTCGCGAAAACGGGTGAACGCCTCTTCCAGGACCGCCGGTACCGAGGCGTACTGATTGACATCAATCTGCTCGGGTACGTCTGACGGGTAGCTGTCCAGCCACGGACGTTCATTGCTCATGCTTGAGTTTCCTGTTTTCTATAGGTGACCGATGGTCGGCGATCGCCTGGATGATGGCAGAATCAACGATGCGCCACGCCAGCACTTCATTGGAACATACGCCCGCGTATAGCGGCAAGCCGCGTGAGGACGGACCACACGGGATGATCCGATCGAGCCACAAGACATGTCTGTTGATTGCCGGCCTGATGCTTGCGGTGCTGCTGCCCGGGTGTCGGCGCACCCCGGACGAGGCACAGGTGCGCGAGGCGATTGCCGCGGTCGCTTCGGCGGCCGAAGCAGGGGCCGCCTCCGGCGTGGTGGCGCCGATCAGCGACGACTTCGATGGCAATGCCGGTGAGTTCGATCGGCGAGCCCTGGCCAACACCGTCCGGCTGCTGGCGTTGAGGGGCGAGCACATTGGCGTCTCGTTGGGGCCGGTGTCGATCGAGCATCGCGGTGAACGGATGATGGTGCGTTTTGCGGTCACGTTGAGCAGCAGCAGGCACCTGCTTCCCGATCGGGCAGGTGTCTACCGGGTCGAGTCGGCGTGGCGCCGGGAGGGCGGGCACTGGCGTTGCTATTCGGCCAGTTGGAAGTAGTCGATCCTGGAAGGTGCGGATCGGACAACAATCCGCCGCCCGGGGCTGGGCGGCGGATAGTGCCATGCATGGCTGATGGGTGATCAGGCCGCTTTCTTGCCCGCCAGCTGACGCAGCACGTATTGCAGGATGCCGCCATGGCGGAAGAACAGACGTTCCTTCGGGGTCAGCAGCATTACCTGCACGGTGAACTCCTTCCTGCTGCCGTCCGGGCGCGTGGCTACCACCCTGGCTTCCCTGGCATTGCCGTCATCAAGGCCGGTGACGTCGAAGCTTTCGTTGCCGGGCAGACCAAGCGATTTGGCGCTCTCGCCGCTCTTGAACGTGCAGGGCAGTACGCCCATGCCGACCAGGTTGGAGCGGTGGATGCGCT
>JAPHUU010000145.1 GCA_026193555.1 Rhodanobacter sp. | reverse complement strand
CAACCTTGCCCTCGTAGATGCGACCCGGCTCGACGTCGGAAACGATCTGCTCGATGCGCTTCCTGGCCGCTTCGCCTGCCTCGCGATTGACCGAGCCGACGATGATGGTGCCGTCGTCGCTGATGTCGATCGTGGTACCGGTCTCCTCGGTGATCGAGCGGATGGTCGCGCCACCTTTGCCGATCACTTCGCGGATCTTGTCCGGGTGGATCTTGATGGTGATCAGGCGCGGCGCGTACTCGCTCATTTCCGTGCGGGCGGTGGTGAGCGCCTTGGCCATCTCGCCGAGGATGTGCAGACGACCACGCTTGGCCTGCTCCAGCGCCACCTTCATGATCTCCTCGGTGATGCCGTCGATCTTGATGTCCATCTGCAGCGCGGAGATGCCGTCGGCACTGCCGGCCACCTTGAAATCCATGTCGCCGAGGTGATCCTCGTCGCCCAGGATGTCAGACAGCACCACGAAGTCGCCGCCTTCCTTGACCAGGCCCATCGCGATACCGGCTACCGGCGCCTTCAGCGGCACGCCCGCGTCCATCATTGCCAGCGAGGAACCGCACACCGAAGCCATCGACGAGGAACCGTTGGATTCGGTGATTTCCGAAACCACGCGCACCACGTAGGGGAATTCCTCGATGGTCGGCTTGACGGCCTGCACACCGCGCTTGGCGAGCCGGCCGTGGCCGATCTCGCGACGCTTTGGCGAACCGAAACGACCAGCCTCACCCACCGAGAACGGGGGGAAGTTGTAGTGGAACAGGAACGGATCCTTCGATTCGCCGGCGGGCGCGTCGATCATCTGCGCGTCACGCGTGGTGCCCAGCGTGATGACGACCAGCGCCTGCGTCTCGCCGCGGGTGAACAATGCCGAACCGTGGGTACGCGGCAGCACGCCGACGCGTGCAGTGATCGCACGCACGTCGTCCAGCTGACGACCGTCGATACGCACCTTGGTCTTCAGCACGCTGTCGCGCATGGTGTGATATTCGAGCTCGCCGAATTCCTTCGACATTTCGGCGGACGACCAGGCATTCGCTTCGGCCTGCGCCTTCAGCTCACCCAGCACGTCGGCCTTGATCGCGGAAATCGCATCACGGCGCTGCAGCTTGTCGCGCACCTGGAAGGCTTCGTCCAGCTTGTTGCCGACGGCGCTCTTGACGGCGGCGACCAGCGACTCGTTGCGGGCCGGTGCCTGCCAGTCCCACGACGGCTTGGCGGCTTCGGAAGCCAGCTCGGCGATCGCACGGATCGCGGTCTGCATCTGCTGGTGGCCGAACATCACCGCGCCGAGCATCACATCCTCGGACAGCAGCTTCGCTTCGGATTCCACCATCAGCACGGCGCCGGCGGTACCGGCGACGACCAGATCCAGCTCGGAGGTCTTCAGTTCGGTGGCCGACGGATTCAGCAGGTACTGGCCATTGGCGTAGCCGACGCGGGCAGCACCGATCGGACCCTTGAACGGAATACCGGCCAGGCTCAGCGCGGCAGAGGCGCCGAGCAGCGCCACGATGTCGCCGTCAACCTCGGGATTCAGCGACACGACCTGGGCGATGACCTGCACTTCGTTCTTGAAGTCTTCCGGGAACAGCGGGCGCACCGGGCGATCGATCAGTCGCGAGGTCAGCGTTTCCTTCTCGGTCGGGCGGCCTTCACGCTTGAAGAAGCCACCGGGAATGCGGCCGGCGGAATAGAACTTTTCCACGTAATCGACGGTGAGCGGGAAGAAATCCTGACCTTCCCTCTGCTTGGTCGCGGCAACGGCGGTGACCAGCACCACGGTGCCGCCCATGCTGGCCATGACCGCACCGGACGCCTGGCGGGCAATTTCGCCCGTCTCCAGCGTGACTTCGTGACTACCGTACTGGAATGACTTGGTTACTTTTGCCACTGGGTTGTTCTCCTCGTCCGGTGAATTAACGGCGCAGGCCGAGGCGTTCAATCAGGGTCTGATAGCGCGCGAGATCGCGATCCTTCAGGTAGCTGAGCAGACGCTTGCGCTGGTTGACCAACTTCAGCAGACCGCGGCGGGAATGATGATCCTGCTTGTGGTCCTTGAAATGGCCGGTGAGGTGCTCGATACGGGCGGACAACAGCGCCACCTGGACCTCGGTCGAACCGGTGTCGTTGGGGACGCGGCCGAAATCAGCAATGATCTTGCTGGTCTGTTCTACGGTGAGTGACATGGGTATCTATTTCCTTGAAAGGCGATGCGAAGCTTTCGCAAGGTCATCGTGATGGCCTTGCGAAAGCTTCGCCTAGATGAATGAAAGTGCTGAAATAACCTGTCTATTCTACTGACGTGCACGGCGTTACAACAAGTGTAGAGCGAAGCATTCGCACAAATTCGTCAGCCCGGCGGCAGATTGAAGCCACGCAGGATGCGCGTGCATCCGGCGGCATCGACCTGAAGCAGAGCCAGCAAGGCGCCATCGCTGGCAAACGCGGCGCAACGACCCACTGCCAGCGGCGGATCGAGAGTGATCTTCTGCCCGCGTGAAATCGCCATGCTCTGCGACTCGTCCAGCTGCACAGCGGGCAGATCCGACAACCCCGCCGACACCGGCAGCAAGGAATGCAGCAAGGCTTCGTCGCCCAGTTCAGCGGCCTGCTGCAGCGCATCCAGCGTCACCATCTGCGGATCGCGGAACGGCTCCACCCAGGTTCGACGCAAGGCGATCAGGTGAGCGCCACAGCCGAGGCTCTCACCCAGGTCCTGGGCCAGTGTCCGCACATAGGTCCCGGAGCCGCACTCGACAAGCAGTCGCAAGGTGTCGGCATCACGCCACAGCAGATCCAGTCGGTACACATCCACTTCACGTGGCGGGACCGTCACCGTTTCCCCACGACGGGCCTTGGCATACAGACGTTCGCCATCCTGCTTGAGCGCCGAATACATCGGCGGCACCTGCAGGATGCGCCCACGCAGCCTGGCCAGCGCCGTTTCGAGGGTGGCTTCATCAAGCTCCGGCACCGGCCTTTGCTGCACGATGGCGCCTTCACTGTCAGCCGAATCGGTGGTGATGCCCAGCCGGCACTCGGCCACATAGGCCTTGCGCGCACCGAGCAGGCTACCGGCCAGCTTGGTCGCTTCGCCGAAGCACAGCGGCAGCAGGCCGGTCGCCAACGGGTCCAACGCGCCGGTGTGGCCACCCTTGGCTGCGCGCAGCAGCCGACGCACGGCTTGCAACGCCTGGTTGGAACTCAGCCCCAGTGGCTTGTCGAGCAGCACGATGCCGTGCAGGTCACGGTATTGAATGCGCGGCGGGCGATTCATCGGTTTGGCAATACCCAATGCTCCGGCTCAATCCGGCTTGTCGTCACTGGGCGGAGCCAGGTCGCGCGCCTGTTCACGCAGCAGCGACTCGATCCGCTCGCCCTTGTCGACCGAATCGTCGTACTTGAACTTCAACTCGGGTACCCGGCGCATGCGCATGCCGCTGTGCGCCAGTGAATGGCGGATCTCGTGACTCATCTGGTTCAGCGCCTTCACCGTGGGCAGACCCTGTTCGGGCATCAGCGCGGTCACCCACACCGTGGCCCAGTCGAGGTCGCGGGTGATTTCCACGTCCGACACGCTGACCGACGGCAAGCCGTGGTCGCGCACGGCCGCATGAACCAGCCGGCCCAGCTCGCGGCGCAGTTCAGCACCGACACGGTCAGTGCGTTTGAAATCACGTGAGGGCATAGAGAATTCCTTGAAAATCGAAGGGCGAGAGACGAGCAACAACGGCGCCGTGCCAGGCTTCGTGCGAAGACTGTCGCTTCGTCCGATGCCGCATCCTGCGCCCCGCCGCTCGCCCTCGCCCCCTGCTGTTACAGCGTACGTGCCACCTCGGTGCGTTCGAAGCACTCGATCTGGTCGCCCGGCTTGACATCGTTGTACTGCTTGACGGCGATACCGCATTCCATGCCGTTGCGTACTTCGTCGACCAGCTCCTTGAACCGGCGCAGCGATTCCAGCTCGCCCTCGAACACCACCACGTTGTCGCGCAGCACGCGAATCGGCTTGCTGCGCTTGACGTGGCCTTCGGTGACCATGCAACCGGCCACGGCGCCGAACTTGGAACTGCGGAACACTTCGCGAACCTCGGCCAGACCGATGACGTCCTCGCGCACTTCCATGCCGAGCAGGCCGGTAGCTGCCTGAGTCACCTGATCGATCACGTCATAGATGATCGAGAAGTAGCGCACGTCCAGGCCGGCGGTCTCGATCACCTTGCGTGCCGACGCGTCGGCGCGCACGTTGAAGCCGATGATCAGTGCCTTCGAGGCCGCGGCAAGGGTGGCATCGGATTCGTTGATGCCGCCCACGCCCGAGGAAACCACATTGACCCGCACCCGCTCGTTGCCGATCTGGGTCAGCGATTCACGCAGCGCCTCGACCGAGCCCTGTACATCGCCCTTGACCAGAATGTTGAGCGTCTGCTGCTCCACGCCCTGACCCATCTTGGCGATGATGTCCTCGAGCCGGTTGCTCTTGCTGACCATGCGCGTCTCGCGACGCTTGAGCTCACGCTCCTGCGCCACTTCGCGAGCCAGACGCTCATCCTCGACACAGACGAAGTCGTCGCCGGTTTCCGGCACACCGGACAGGCCGAGTACCTGCACCGGAATCGACGGACCGGCTTCCGGCACCTGCTTGCCGGTTTCGTCGATCAGTGCGCGCATGCGGCCGTACTCAATGCCGCAGACGATGAAATCGCCCTTCTTCAGCGTGCCCTGCTGCACCAGCACCGTCGCCACCGGACCACGGCCCCGATCCAGGCTCGACTCGATCACCACGCCGGAGGCGCGGCCATCCACCACCGCCTTGAGCTCCATCACCTCGGCCTGGATCGAGATCGCGTCAAGCAGATCCTCGACGCCCATGCCGGTCTTGGCCGATACCGGTATGAACTGGACATCGCCGCCCCAGTCTTCCGGCACCACCTCATGCGTCACCAGCCCCTGCTTGACGTTGTCGGGATTGGCACCTTCCTTGTCCATCTTGTTGACGGCGACGATCAGCGGCACCTTGGCGGCGCGCGCATGCTTCACCGCCTCGACCGTCTGCGGCATGACGCCGTCATCGGCAGCCACCACCAGCACCACGATGTCGGTCGATTGCGCACCACGGGCCCGCATCGAGGTGAACGCGGCATGGCCCGGAGTGTCCAGGAAGGTAATCACGCCACGCGACGTTTCCACGTGGTACGCACCGATGTGCTGGGTAATGCCACCTGCCTCACCGGATGCCACCTTGGTGGTGCGGATGAAATCCAGCAGCGACGTCTTGCCATGATCAACGTGGCCCATGATCGTCACGACCGGCGGACGGGTGATCTTGTCGCCTTCCAGTTCAACGTTCTGGGTGTGCGCCGCCAGCGCTTCCTCGGCGTTGTTCTGGCTGTCGGCCACCGGGACATGGCCGAGTTCCTCGACCACCAGCACCGCGGTATCGTGGTCGATGGTCTGGTTGATGGTCGCCATCACGCCCATCTTGAACAGCGCCTTCACCACCTCGGAGCCCTTGACCGCCATTTTCTGCGCCAGTTCGGCGACGATGTTGGCGTCGGTCACGACTACCTCGCGCACGACCGGCGCCGTGGGACGCGAGAAACCATGCGGACCACTGGGGGCACTAAAGTTGCCGCGGGACATGTCCCGGCCACCGCTGCGACCGCCCTTGCCACGCTTGTTGCTGGACGAGCGGCGAGCTCGATCGGCTTCGCTGAGATGCATCTGGCCGCCCGCGAACCGCTTGCTGCTGTCGCGCCCATCTTTGCTGCCGGCGCTTTCGTTGCGCTCACGAGCGTGCTTGGGCTTGCTGCGGTTGACATCGCCCGTCGTTGCCGGTGCCGCCCCATTGGCAGCCCCGGCGCGAGTGGCTGCCGGCGTGGTTGCTGTCACTGCAGCTGCCACCGGAGCCGGTGCGACCGGAACCGGCTTCACCAGTTTTTCGCGCTTGCGTGGCTCATGGATGCGCGGCAGGATCATGCCCAGTTCGCGCTGATCCATCCGCTGAACCGCGGATGCATCATCATCGACCTTCTCGACCTTCTCGGCCTTCTCGACCTCGACCTCGACCT
>JAPHUU010000421.1 GCA_026193555.1 Rhodanobacter sp. | reverse complement strand
CGTCCGGACCTGGACCTGCCCAGCGGTGCGCAGCAGGTCAGCGGCGTCGACGCCGCGATCGCGGCCGTGCGCGAGCAGGCCGCGCGCGGGGCCGACTGGATCAAGCTCTATGCGGACTACCGCGTCGGCCCTGACGGCGAAACCGAGCCCACTCTCAATGCGAGCGAGCTGAAAGCGATCGTCGATACCGCCCATCAGATCGGCCGCCCGGTCGCCGCCCATGCCGCCAGCGACGCGGGTGTGCGCATGGCGGTGGAGGCCGGCGTGGACAGCGTCGAGCACGGCTACGGCGCCAGCGCGGCAACCTTCAAGCTGCTCAAGCAGCACGGCATCGCCTACGAGCCCACACTGACCGCGGTCGAATCCACGGCCGAGTATTTCGAGCACTACGTGCCGGGCAGGAGCGAACCCACCGAGCGCATGCGCGAAGCGGAGCGTGCGTTCCGCACCGCGCTGAAACTCGGCGTGACGATCGGCAACGGCAGCGATGTCGGCGTGTTCCGCCATGGCGACAACTGGCGTGAGCCGGCCGCGATGGTGGCTGATGGCATGACGCCGGCACAGGCGCTGCATGCGGCCACCGATGTGGCGGCGAAGATCCTGCGCCAGTCGCGGCACCTGGGCCGCATCGCCACCGGCATGGATGCCGACCTTGCCGCGTTCACCGGCGATCCGGACAGACACATCGACGCCCTGCAGCATCCGGTCTTCGTGATGAAGAACGGCCTCCCCTACCTCACTCCCGAAACCACCCCATGACCGACACGTTTCTGATCCGCCCGATCACCCCCGCCGACGACGCCGCGATGGCCGCGGTCATCCGCACCGTGATGCCCGAATTCGGCGCCGATGGCCCCGGCTTCGCGATCCACGATGCCGAGGTGGACACCATGAGCGCCGCCTATGCCGCGCCCCGTTCGGCCTATTTCGTGGTCGAACGGGACGGCCGGGTGATCGGTGGCGGCGGTGTCGCTCCACTGGAAAACGCGGCGCCGGATGTATGCGAGCTGCGCAAGATGTACTTCCTGCCACAGGCCCGCGGCATCGGCGCCGGAAGCGCGATGATGCAGCGCTGCCTCGATGTCGCCCGCACGCACGGTTTCGGACGTTGCTACCTGGAAACGCTGACCGGCATGGATGCGGCGCAGGCGCTGTACCAGCGCAGCGGCTTCACGCCGCTGGCCGCACCGATGGGCGGCACCGGCCACTTCAGCTGCGACCGGTTCTTCATCCGCGATCTGTGAGTACCCGACATGTCGCAGGCGGCCCCTCGATGATCCGCATTGCCCACGCCGGGGACGTCGCCGCGATCCGGGCCATCTATGCGCCGTCGGTCACCGATGGCACTGCCACCTTTGAAACCGAAGTGCCTTCCATCGACGCGATGCAGGAACGCCTGCGCACTCGCCTGCTGCACTATCCATGGCTGGTGTGGGAAGACGCCGGCGAGATCCTGGCCTATGCCTATGCCGGACGCTTTCGCGAACGTGCCGCCTACGACTGGATCGCCGAAACCTCGATCTATGTGCGTGCCGATGTGCAGCGTCGCGGCATTGCCCGCCGGCTCTACGGCAGCTTGCTGGACGTCATGCGTCTGCAGGGGATCAACCAGGCCGTCGGCGTGATCACCCTGCCCGGCGAGAACAGCGTGGCGCTGCATGAGCGCATCGGTTTCAGCCCCGCCGGGGTATGGCGCCAGTGCGGCTACAAGCTGGGGCGATGGTGGGACGTGGGCGTCTGGCAAATGGAGCTGCAAGCCGCTGCCACGCCGCCTCCGCCGTTCATTCCGTTTCCGCAGTTGCCGGATTCCCGCAGCCTGCGGGAGCTGATCGGATGATCCTCGGCCGAGCATCCGCTGTCGGCAACGATGCGTCCTGAAAGAAAAGCCCCGCCAGTGACGGCGGGGCTTCTTGTTGGCGGACGAAGCAGACTATCGCTCAATGGTGCAGCAGCAGATCCACGATGACGCCAGTGGTGATCGCGACCAGCAGAAAGTCGCCGTTGTCGCTGCGCACCCAGTGATAGCCGCGATGCGGCCGGCGAAGATGTTCGCGATGCCAGTCATTCACCACATAGGAGCCGCCACGGTACTCTCTCGGCACATGGCCTCCGCGGCGGTACCAACCCTCATGACGGCCACGATCGTGCATGCCGCGATGATCGCGATCATGGCTAT
>JAPHUU010000329.1 GCA_026193555.1 Rhodanobacter sp. | reverse complement strand
GCCAGCGTGTCCGGTACAGCGCCCGATAGCACTTGGCTTCGGTGCCGTACCGCTGGATGAGCTGCGCTATCGACAGCCCCTGTTGGAACTGCACTTGGTTCATGGCCATGTCTGCTCTCCGCTCCGTCACATGGCTCCAAGGCTGCGCCGCCCACGTCTCACATCGCGCGACCGTCGGCTGAGCGTCGTCGCTAATCAGGCCGGGAAATGCATGTCATGGCCGGCGACTCGCAGGGCATGAATTCGCGGTAGGCCGGTTTTTGCATCGGATGCCATCTGATGCAAGTGCGTTTTCCCTGTCGCTGAACGACTGCGGTTCCGGCTATTCCAGCCTGGCCTGCCTCAAGCATTTTCCGTTCGACAAGCTGAAGATCGCCCAGAGGTTCGTGCACGGACTACCGATGGACGCCGATGCCGCCCGCGCCGACGGCATTTCCCTGCGCGTGGCGAACTGTGACGCATTGGGCAACCGCGATGTGACAGCCGTGCGAGCATTTCCCCAAAGCCGCGATTCGCTGTTCTCCAGGGATAGGCAAGCCACGGCAGGCTGCTCCGCATTTGCGCCAGCCATCGCCCCAGCCTTGAGGAACACGGCGTGAATCATCCGATGACCGTTCGACGCGTGCACGGCTTCGACTCGCGCTCACTCCCATCCCATCCGTTGCGCTTTGTCTACTTCACCAGCGCCGATGAGCACCTCCAGCACGCCGTCTACCTTGGCAACCTCGTTATCGCCGAAGTGCTGCTGCATCGCCTGATGCGGGCGAAAGCACGGGGTATGCAGCCGGTGAACATGCACCTGAACGCCGAGGCGGGTCAGCACTTTCTGCGGCGCGTCAGGCCGGACAGCCGCTGCCGCAGCTCTGCTGAGTTCGTTCGCTGGGTCGACCGCGACGGATTCAGCCGTTCCCGACCGTTGAATCGCGAACAACTGACCTGTGAACTGATGGACCAGCAGGGGATATCGCTGTCGCGGGCGATCGAGCGGGTCATTACCGAGTCCCGTGCGCTGACCGGAGAGGATCAGGCGTGGATGGAGGCGCGATCCAGGCTGCCGGCCCTCGATCGACCGCTGGACGGATCCGAATATCTCGCCCTGGTGCGCGCGATCGAAGCGGCCTACGCGGTGCCCAAGGGCAGCACCAGCTCCTGTGCCGCGAATGCCGCAGTTGCCCTGCGGGTGGCGCGGGGACTGGGCTGGCTGCATCAGGACTATTCCCCGTCGCCGTTCCGGCTCGCCGCCCTCTCGATCGCCTACAAGACCGGGCATCACGATTATCTGACCCGCCGCGCATCTTTCGTCTGCGCGACCGGGGAGCGGCTGCGATTCAGTCGCGCCAAGCCACGCGTCAAGATGGACGTCAAGCTGGCCGAGCAACGCACGGCTCATGCCGCCTTTCTCGCCCGGCGCGCCATGGCAGCGACCGCCGAGATTTGCGGCGGCCAGTTTCCCGCGCTGGAGGTTGCCGTCGCCAAGCAGAGAGCCGATGCCACGGTAAGGCCCGCCTTGGCGGTCTTTGCGCGACCGCTGCACGCTCACGCCTGACCGGCAACTTTTTAGCTGCTGCTTGCTGCCGGTTCTCGCTGTCATGACCGCGGGCGAAACGCTGCGCAACCCGCCCGGCCAAACCGGACTGTTCATGACCGGCGCCCATGGCCGGCGTCGATGATCTCAGGCTGATTCGATTGCTTGCCACCAGCGGACGCCGTCGTCTTATTGGTCGGGGTGCCCGCGTTCCTGCATCAGCCGGGTCAGCTCCGCAATCAGGTCGGGTCGACTGGCCGCCGCGTCGAGCAGAAAGACCTGCACGCCATGTGCGGCAACGGTCACCCTGAGGCTGCCGCCTGCTGCCACATCAATCGCGCTGCCGCCGAGGGCCGCCGTCCAGTGGCCCGCCTGCAGGTATTTGCCGACACTGAAGTCGGCCGGCTGCTCCCCCTTGTTCAGCAGCACCAGCGCGATCTGGTGGATAGCGCCCTTCTGGTAGACGCGGTAGAACGATGCCTGCTGACCGGCGAAGCGGATCGGCAGCATCAGGCCGCGCTGCAGCGCCACGGTGTGCTCGCGAAGCAGCGCGATGCGCTTGAGATGGCGGTAGATCGGGCTCTTCGGCGCATCGTCGATGCGTTGCTGGCCGAAGTAGTTGCGGTTGCCCTGGTGCTCGGCCTTGCCGCGCTCGAAGCCGACCTCCGAGCCGTAGTAGATGGCCGGGATGCCGCGGGCGGTGAACAGGAAGTTGTCGGCGTCGATGAAGCCCGCGTCGCTGGCGTTCAGACGCGCCATGTCGTGGTTGTCGTAGAAGGTCACCAGTTCGTACGGGTTCTGGTACGGCCCGTTGGTGAGGTACAGGCGATCGAGCAGTTGCGCGTAGTCACTGCCGCGATGCTCGAACACGTCGCCGATGCGCCCGCGCAGCGGGAAGTCCAGCACGCTGATGCCGCCGTTCTGCGGCCAGGTGAACTTGCCGATGTTGTCGGGGCTGTAGTCGAACGCCTCGCCGTACATGAAGAAGCCCGGATGCTTCGCGCGGATGCGCGCGCTGAACTGCTTCCAGAACGTGGTCGACATGTGGCTGATGGTGTCGATCCGGAACGCATCGCTGCCCTCGTCGATCCACTGTTCGTACGCGCCGACGAAATAGTCGAGCACGGCCGGGTTCTGGTCGTCGTTGTTGGACAGCTGCACCAGATCGTCGTAAGCGTGATAGAAGCGGTGCAGCGGGTTGCGTACCGGGTCGAGCTGGTACGGCGGCAGGTTCTGCTGGTCGGCGATCAGCTTGCCGTTCTTGTCGAAGATCTGCCCGTACTGCGGCTGGCGCACCGGCATGGTGAAGGCGGGCGAGCCGTGGTTGAGCACGATGTCCTGCACCACCTTGAGGCCGGCCGCGTGCATCTTGCCGGTGAACTGGGCGTAGTTCAGGCCCTTGCTGGGCAGGTGTTCGTCCACCTTGTAGAAGTTGACGCCCCAGTAGCCGTGGTAGCCGGTCTTGCCGCGATCGGTGAACTTCGAACCCCAGTGCACCGGGTCGCCGCCGGTGAAGGCCTGGTCATTATTGTCCACGATCTGCGTGATCCACACTGCGCCGAAGCCCATGTCGCG
>JAPHUU010000352.1 GCA_026193555.1 Rhodanobacter sp. | reverse complement strand
GGTCGAGGGCATGCAGTTCGATCGCGGCTACCTGTCGCCGTACTTCATCAACAACCAGACCTCGCAGCAGGTCGAGATGGACGACCCGTACATCCTGATCCACGACAAGAAAGTGTCGAACGTGCGCGAGCTGCTGCCGGTGCTGGAAGCCGTCGCCAAGGCCGGCAAGCCGCTGCTGATCGTCGCCGAGGAAGTCGAGGGCGAGGCGCTGGCCACGCTGGTGGTCAACACCATCCGCGGCATCGTCAAGGTCGCCGCCGTCAAGGCGCCGGGCTTCGGTGACCGTCGCAAGGCGATCCTGGAAGACATCGCGGTGCTGACCAACGGCCAGGTCGTGTCCGAGGAAGTGGGCCTGTCGCTGGAGAAGACCACGATCGCCGATCTGGGTCGCGCCAAGCGCATCGTCATCACCAAGGAAAACACCACGATCATCGACGGTGCCGGCGAAGCGGAGAAGATCCAGTCGCGCATCGGCCAGATCAAGGCGCAGATCGAGGAGACCTCGTCCGACTACGACCGCGAGAAGCTGCAGGAGCGCGTGGCCAAGCTGGCCGGCGGTGTTGCCGTGATCAAGGTCGGTGCCGGTACCGAGATCGAGATGAAGGAAAAGAAGGCTCGCGTCGAAGACGCCCTGCACGCCACGCGCGCAGCGGTCGAGGAAGGCGTGGTTCCGGGCGGTGGCGTCGCGCTGATCCGCGCGCTGAAGGCGGTGGTCGGCCTGAAGGGCGACAACACCGATCAGGACCTGGGCATCGCGATCACCCGCCGCGCGCTGGAAGCGCCGCTGCGTGCGATCGTCTCCAACGCCGGCGAAGAGCCGTCGGTCATCGTCAACCGCGTCAAGGAAGGCACCGGCAACTTCGGCTACAACGCCGCGACCGGTGAGTTCGGCGACATGGTCGAGATGGGCATCCTGGACCCGACCAAGGTCACCCGCACCGCACTGCAGCACGCTGCGTCGGTTGCCGGCCTGGCGATCACCACCGAGGCGATCGTTGCCGAGCTGCCGAAGAAGGACGATGGCCACAGCCATGGTGGCGGCGGTGGTGGCATGGGCGGCGGCATGGGCGGCATGGGCGGTATGGACTTCTAAGTTAGGCGCTCAACGCTGTGATACGAAAAACCCCGCTTCGGCGGGGTTTTTTTAGGTCTCGAGTGATCGCCAGTCCGGGCGCTGACCGCAATCCCAATTCACCCTCTTCCGAAAAAATCTGGCAGCCTGCCGCGCCTTGGCGGGCTTGCGGCATGGGCTGTGCCACCTCGGGCTCCCATCCCTCTTGCTCCGCCCGGCCAGGACATTTTCCGGGTCCAGGTCAGGGCAATGCTGCGGCAGTTCTGACCACTCCGGTATTCGCCGAAGGGACGCCCGCCACGGCGACGGCGGGCTTCGGCAACAGTTGCTCCAGCTTGCCGTCCATGCGCAGCTGGTCGATGCTGGCCATGGCCTGATCCACCCGCTGTTGTTCGCTGCCTTCGAGCGCCGGTGGGGCGCCGGGGGCCCGGGTCAGTGCGGCGAGTCGCGGGCCGACAAGATCGGTTAGTGCGAAATAGGCATCGTCGCGGATGCCGGCTTGTTCCAGCAGCATGCCCGGCAGCAACCACGATGCGGTGTCCAGCCGCCTTGGCTTGCCATTGCTGTGCGGATCCACCAGCAGCCAGGTGCCGGCCTGACTCAGCATGTCCCTGCCGTCGACAAAGCCGGTGATGGCATAGCTGCCGCTCAGCGCGGGCAGGTGATCGCCATAGAACAACACCAGGCTAGAGCGCTTGCGCTGGGCCAGCCATGTCACCAGTCGGCCCAGTTCGGCATCGGCGTGACCGATGTGATACAGGTAGGTCTGCAGCTCGCGTCGGGCATTGCCGGTGACGCCTTCGGGTACCGGGATGGCATCGCGTTCGGCGACGTGGTCGGGCTCGACGTCATACGGGCCATGGGCTTCGATGCTGATGGCGAAGATGAATTGGGGCGGGCCGCTGTCCTTCATCAGCGTCATGATCTCATCGGTCATTGCGCTGTCGGTCATGTACTTGCCATCCCTCGCCGCGTGGGCGGGAAACGAGGCCTGCGACACGAAGCGGTCAAATCCCAGCGCCTTGAACGCGCTGGTGCGGTTCCAGAACGAGGGGTCGTTGCCGTGCAGCGCGATCGTTTCATAGCCGTGCGTGTTCAGCGTACGCACCAGACTCGGCACCGTCTCGTGGTTCATCTGCAGGTAGGGGAAGTGCAGGTTGTCGAAGTAGCGCAGCGACAGCCCGGTCAGCACCTCGAACTCGGTACGAATGGTTCCACCGCCAAAGGTCGGCACGTGCAGCTCGCCGCTGACGCCATGGGCGGCCAGCCGTCGCAGGTTCGGGGTGAACTGGCTCGCCTCGAAACCGCGCATGGTGGTCGGATCGAAGAACGATTCGCTCTGGATCACCACGATGTCCGGCAACGCGTCGTTGCCCTGAGCCGCCTGCATGTATTGCTGCAGTGCCGGCGTCGTCTGGCCAATCAACCGGGCCGCTGAGGCGGCATCGGGTTTTGCCTTGCCATGACCGAATTGCAGCTGAAACATCACCAGTGAGCTGATCAGCCCGGAATGGCTGCTGGTGGATGAGGCCGACCAGGGTTCCAGCCACAGCACCCTGCCGTTGTAGAGCTTGCCCCAGGCCGATGCGCCGAACAGCATGCTGAACAGCGTCACCGCCAGCACGGTGCCGGTGAGCAAGCGCCTGCCGCGGGTACGACGCGGGAACATCGGCGTCTCATGGCGCCACATCGCGACCACCAGCAGCACGCCGCCAACCAGCATCAGGTAGGGCCATGGGCTGTGCGGCAGGTAGCCGGACAGCACATGCATGCCACCCTTTCGCAACTGCCCGACCATGCGGAAATCGGCTGGCAACAGCGGTGTGCCAAGGTTCGCCACCTTCAGGACATTGACAGCGTAGATCAGCCCCTGCAGCAGGAAGGTCAGTCCGAACGACAGCAGCGGTCGTCGAGTCAGCACCAGCAGAAGGCCGGCAATCAACAGGCCCGGCAGGGCATTGGCCAGTGGAAACCGCGGTTGATCCAGCAGCCGCCACGGCTGCACGCCCAGTCCGCCATCGAGCAGCCCGGTCAACAGCACGAAGGCCAGTGCCAGCAGCAGCACCAGTCCGATGCGCGGAGCCAGCATGCGCCAACGACGGGGCGGACTTGTGGAATTCAACGTCATGGCGATCCCGGGTCCTGCTGTCATGGGGCGGACACCGAAATGTAATCCGGAAAACATGAACCCAGTGTAGGTGCCGAATCCTGCCAGCCGGGTTCTTGGGCAAGTCGATCACCATTCCCCTGCGACGCCGGTGCACCGACTGTGGTGTGCGGCGGAATCTTTCCTGCCGCGCTGCGGCACAATGGAGCGATGGCTACCCCTGAATCCTCCGCGCTGCGAGCGCTGATCGACGACCGTTACGGCGAGCTGATGGCTCGCTGCCGTGCCGCCGGGGTGCCGCTGCACGATGATGCGGGGGTGGCTGAACGGATCCGGCGTACCTTGCTGGCCAGCGATTTCGCCTTTGATGTCTGGTCGCGCCAGCCGCAACTGCTGGCGCCACAGGGGCTGGAGCGGCTGCGCTCCGGTGGTGACGCCAGCGCCCGCATCGACGCGTTGAAGCTGCCTGCCGACGAAGCCGAGTGCATGGCGGTGCTGCGCCGATTTCGTCATGCCGAGGCGCTGCGGCTGGTGTTCCGCGACGTCAACGGGCTGGACGAACTGACGGAGACCCTGTCGGCGACCAGCGTGCTGTACGAGGCGCTGCTGGAGGTGGCGCTCCGCTGGTCCGAACGGGCGATGGCCGCGCGTTACGGCCACAGCCGCGATCACGAGGGCAACCTGCAGCGGATGGTGGTGGTCGGCTTCGGCAAGCTCGGAGGCAGCGAGCTCAATTTCTCCTCGGACATCGATCTGGTGCTGGCCTATCCGCAAGGTGGCCAGAGCGATGGCGTGCGACCGCTCGACAACAGTGAGTATTTCGTGCGGCTTGGTCGCCAGTTGGTGCGCCTGCTGCATGAGCCGACCATGGATGGCATCTGCGCCCGGGTCGATCTGCGCCTGCGCCCGTTTGGCAACGCCGGCCGGCTGGCGCTGTCGTTCGCCGCGATGGAGCAGTACTACCAAAGCGAAGGGCGTGACTGGGAGCGCTACGCATGGATCAAGGCGCGCCCGGTGGTCGGCGATCGCGCCGCCGGCAAGCAGCTGCAGGAGCTGCTGCGACCCTTCGTCTATCGCAAGTATCTGGACTACACCGCGTTCGCCGGGCTGCGCGAGATGAAGGCACTGATTGATGCCGAGGTTGCCCGCAAGGATCTGGCCGACAATCTCAAGCTGGGCCCCGGCGGCATCCGCGAGATTGAATTCATCGTGCAACTGATCCAGCTGATTCGCGGCGGGCGTGAACCAAGCCTGCGCGTGCGCGGCCTGTTGCCGGCGCTCGGTGCCTGCGAGACGCGCGGCCACATCAGTGCGGTACGCGCACGCGCCTTGCGCGAGGCCTACGGCTTGCTGCGCCGGGCGGAGAATCATGTGCAGATGCTGCGCGATGCGCAGACGCACGATATTCCCGACGACCCGCTCGGCCGCGAACGCATCGCGCTGAGCCTGGATTTTGACGATTGGGCCGCGCTCGATGCGGCGCTGGCCCGGCATCGCGCCATCGTCAGCGAGGAATTCGCCGCCGTACTGATGCCGCAGGGGGGCCGTGCCGCCAGCGCGCCGGTCGAGGACACGCGGCTGTGGAAACAGGCATGCGACGAATCGCTGCAACCTTCGATGCTGGAGGCCTGCGGTTTCGTTCCCGCTGCCGAGCTGACCGAGGCACTGTTGAAATTGCCGCAGGCACCCCAGGTGCGGGCGATGTCGGCGCGCTCGCGCGAGCGACTGGATCGGCTGACGCCGCAGCTGTTCGGCGCCGCGCGCGCCAGCGCGGCGCCGGTACCCTCGATGCTTCGACTGTGTCGGCTGATGCTGGCGGTGGCACGGCGATCGTCCTATCTGGCCCTTCTCGAGGAGCAACCGGCCGCGTGCAAGCGGTTGGTGCATCTGTTCGGCGACAGTGCCTTCCTGGCCGAACGGGTGATCGCCCAGCCGTTGCTGCTGGATGACGTGCTCGACCCGCGCATCGATCAACTGCCATTCAAGCGCGCCGATATCGCCGCCGAAATCGCCCGCGTGCTGACTACGCTGGACGAGCGCGAGGCCGAGGCCGAGCTGGAGCGAATCAACGAGTTCAAGGCGTCCACTGCGTTTCGGCTGGGACTGGCCTTCAACGATGGCCGCGCCGATGCCGTGGCTACCGCGCGTCGGCTCGCCGCGCTGGCCGAATCGGTGATTGGTGCCGTGCTTGCGCTGGCCGAGCGTGAGCTGATTGCCCAGCATGGCCGCTTGCCGGGCGTCGGCTCAGGTTTCGCAGTGCTCGGCTACGGCAGTCTCGGCGGCGAGGAACTGGGCTTCGCCTCGGATCTGGACCTGGTGTTTGTCTACGATGGCCGGCGCGCCCAGGTCATGAGCGATGGCGCCCGCCCGCTGGAAGGCGCGCGCTGGTACCAGCGCCTCGCCCAGCGGGCGATGAACTGGTTGACGGTGATGACCCGCGGCGGGCGCCTGTACGAGGTCGATGCGCGGCTGCGTCCGGACGGATCCAAGGGCCTGCTGGTCAGCAGCCTGGAGGCGTTCACCGCCTACCAGAAGGGTCGCGCGTGGACGTGGGAACATCAGGCGCTGTTGCGCGCCCGTCCGGTGGCAGGCGATGCCGCGCTTCATGTGGAGCTGGCCGAGGTGCGTCGCGAGATTCTGGGAGCACCGCGTGAACAAACTGCCGTGTTTGCCGAAGTCAGCGACATGCGCCGTCGCTGGCGTGCCGAACGTGATCGTTCCGATGCGGCGCACTTCGATCTCAAGCAGGGTCATGGCGGCCTGCTCGACATCGAGTTCGCGGTGCAGGGGCTGGCGCTGGCGCATGCCGCGCAACAGCCCAGTCTGCTGGGAGTCACCGCCAATGCCGGCCTGATCGAGGCATGCCGCGCCGCCGGACTGCTTGATCCCGGTCAAGCCGCGCTGCTGACGGTAGCGCATGCGAACCTGTTGCAGCGGGCACTGGCCTGCACCCTCGATCTGCGCTCGCGTATCGCGCCGCGGGATGCGGAGCTGGAGCAGCTGGCCGGCAGCGTGCGCGAGGTCACCGATGCGCTCGGCTTCGCCTTCGGGGTATCAGGCCATGCGGGCTGAGCTCACCATCGGCATACGCATGGGCGTTGCCGGCTATGGGGGTTACCCGCCGCGCGATTCATTTGACACTCAAGTTGCCGATGACGGGGCCGATGGAACCGCGTCATCCACAGTGGGCATTTGATGTTGAACTCTCCACCAGGCCGTGGTTCGCTCCCTGATCGTGCCGAACGTCCATCGACACCGCTTGTCAGCCGCCTCGGCGAGAGGGCAAGATCACCAGTAGTTGGCTCGCAGCCTGGATGGCAGAGGAAATTCGACATCGCAGCAAGGGGTAGCATGACACGAGGGCTGTACACGATCCTGCTCGCCATCGCGGTCTGCATGTCCGGTATGCGAACTGCGGCAGCGATGGATCCGCACACGCCGTTCCATGCCTTTGTCCTCGATCAATGGAGCGTCGAGCAGGGCCTGCCGCAGATCACCGTATTGGGCATGGCCGAGGATCGGGCCGGCTTTCTATGGGTCAACACACTGAGTTCGGTGGCGCGTTTCGACGGTGTGCGGTTTGTTGCATTTGACCGGGCCAGTACCGGGGTCGACACCAGCCTGCTCACCGCCGCATGGGCAGATCCGTTCGGACGGGTCTGGTTCGGGGGGAAACATGGTCTGTTGCGCGAGCGCAATGGTCATTTCACTGCGCTGGGCGGCAACGCAGTCAACGCGATCATCGATGCCGGTGACGGCACGCCACTGCTGGCCACATCGAAGGGTTTGGCGCGCCTGCGGAATGGCAGGATCGTTCCCGTGGACGGTTACGTCGGACAGGCATTCAGCCTGCTGCGCGATGGCAAGAAGTTGTGGGTGGGAGGACTGGGACGCGTATGCCGCATCCCGACTGCGGCAGTAGCCGATCCGCCAACCGTGACCTGCATCCGGCAAGAGCCCGTGGCGGGTCATCAGCCCGTACCGATCACCCACATCGCCCGTACGGGCGACGGTCTGTGGTTGGGCACGGGCGCCGGGCTGCTGCGCCTGGACGGGAATCGCCTCGTCCCGTCCGGGGTGAGCCCTGATATCGATGCCACGTCGATTGAAAGCCTGCTGACCGATCGTGATGGCGCGTTGTGGATCGGCACCGTGCAGGCACTCTATCGACGTCTGCCCGGGATGCCCCTGGAGCGGGCGGGTGACGACGATATCGCGCGCCACCCGTGGGTACAGGCATTGTTCGAGGATCGCGCCGGCAATCTCTGGATGGGCACCCACATCGAGGGCCTCTATCGGGTCTGGAATGGCTGGACACGACGCGTGTCGACGGGCGATGGGGTTGCCGATGGGCTGGTGTGGAGCATTGTGCGGGCGCCGAACGGAGAGATCGTGTTCGGTACCAATTCCGATGTGGAAACCTTCGATGGTCAGCGTGCACACCCGCGGATCCCGGGCAGCGCGTTGCCGAACCCCTCGGCGTACGAACTGTACTACGACCATCGGGGGCGTCTGTGGATCGGCACCCGTGCGGGTATCGCGGTTTACGAGCACGACCGGAATGTCACGCCAGCGGCCCTGTCCGCGCTGGAGCGATGGCAGATCAACGACATCCGCGAAGTGGCCGATGACGACTTCTGGATCGGCACTTCCGGTGGCCTGTACCGCTGGCACAAGGGCCACCTGGATCGCGCCGATCCAGGCGGGTCAGCGGCCGCGTCGTTTATCCGCTCGATCCTGCCGCTGGCACGGGATCATCTTTACCTGGGTACCGAGGACGGCGTACGCGAATGGCGTGATGGCAAGCTGACCCAGCCGGCATGGGCCGAGCCGCTGCGCAGCCACTTCGTTACCCAACTGGCCATGCTGCGGCCGGGCATGCTCGGAATCGGCACCATGGATGACGGCATAGGCGTCCTGCAGGGCGGACGGTTGCGCATGACCGGCCAGAAAGAGGGCCTGCCCAGTGACAACGCCTGGACACTCGATGTGCACGGCGGTGAGCTCTATGTTGGTTCGATGGTCGGTGTATGGCGGTTGCCGCTCGCGCAATTGCCGGTGCCAGGTTCGCCAGCGCGCCAAGTCGTGCCACAGCTGCTTGCCGGTCAGGAACGGGCCACCAGTCTGCGCAATACACACTGCTGCAACGGTGGTGCCGGTGCGCGCAGCCTGATCAATGGCGACATCATCTGGTACAGCACGACCGATGGCGCACTGGGAGTGAATACGGCCGCGCTCGGCATGCAGCCAGGACCGGCGAAAGCGATGGTCGAATCCATCGAGCATGACGGCCATCAGTTTCCTGCCAAGACTTTCGAGTTGCGTCGAGGTGCGCGAGACCTTGCGATCACCTATACGGCGCCGTATCTGCGCATAGGTGCGTTGCGGTTTCGCTATCAACTGGAAGGCTACGACACGGGTTGGCAGGACGCTGGCGTCCGGCGCACCGCGTTTTATACCCACCTGCCGCCGGGGGAATACCGTTTCCGCGTCGCAGCCACGCTTTCCGGTGCTCAGGGGTTCGGACCCGAGGCGGACCTTGCCATTCAGGTCAGGCCACATTGGTACGAACGCGTGCTGGTGCGTGGCGCGGCAATCTTGCTGCTGTGTCTGGCGATCATCCTGCTGGTCAGGTGGCGCATGGGTGTGCACCGCCGTCGCAATGCATGGCTGGAGGCACAGGTCGCCGGGCGCACCGACCAGCTTGCGCGTGCGCTCGAACGCCTGCGTATGAGCAACCTCGCGCTGGCCCAGGAAAGCCACACCGACACGCTGACTGCACTGCACAACCGACGCTATCTGCTGGCGCGTCTGCCCGAGGTGCTTTCCGGTGAAAAATGCATCGGTGTGCTGCAGATCGATATCGACTATTTCAAGCAGGTCAACGATCGCTACGGCCATGCGGTGGGCGACGCGGTACTGCGCGAACTGGGGCTCCTGCTCACGGCGGCACGGCGTGACAGCGACATCACCGTGCGCTGGGGCGGGGAGGAGTTCCTGCTGCTGCTGCAAGACGTCGATGCTGCCGGCGTGATGAATATTGCCGAGCGTCTACGCCATGATATCGGTGCGCAGGATTTCACGGATGGCCGTGGCGGCAAGCTTCGGGTGACTTGCTCGATCGGTTTCAGCATGCATCCAGTCAGCACCTATGCCGACAACACGACCTTCCATGCGGCAGTCGAGCTGGCCGATCTTGCCCTGTATCGCGCCAAGCAGGATGGACGCAACACCAGTGTCGGGCTGATTGTCACCACGCTGCTGTCCGCCGAAGTCCTGCGTGCCCCGCTGGCGCCGCAACTGGATACGCTGCTCGCATCGAATCGGCTTCGCTGGGCGCGTCGGACGTCATGAGCGGCTCGCTTGGGCGGCAAGGATCCGTTCGTGCAGGATGCCTGCGATCGCCGCTGTTTCCCGCAACGGTGGTGCCTGTCTCTCCGCGAGTGGTTCGCCAAGTTGCAGCAGCAGTCCGGCTTCACGCAATACCGCATGGAACCGCTCTATCTTCGGCGGCAACGGTGCATCGACGAAGGTCTGCACCGGGCAACCGGTGGCACAGGCTTCGCTGAGCATGTTGACCGAGTCGGGGGTGACGATCAGACGGTCGGCCCAGCCGAGCACGCCGGGATACGGATTGCGGCCATCGTCCTGGCCGGCCCAGACCAGACCGGGCACGCCGTTGAGTGCGTTGCGGAAAATCTCGATCAGGGCGTGCGGCGTGCGTCTCGACCCCAGCACCAGCAGGCTGCCACCGTCGCGTCCATGGAGTTCGAGCAGGCGAGCGAGCAACTGACGGGCGTAGGCGGCATCCAGTGTGATGCCTTTGCGCGGACCACCGAGCAAGACGCCGACGCGGGGGCGTGGCAGCTCCGCAAAGTTCGGGCAGGACGCGCGGCCATCGGCGAGCCAGGCGTCGTCGATCGGATTCAGCGAACCCAGCGGCCGAAGCACGTTGGTGCCACTGACCTGATCGTGCTGCGGGGCGATCACCATGTCCCAATGCACGGGATCGATGCGTGGGTCGAGGATCTGTACGGTGTAGCACCGCCCTTCGGAGAGCGGACGCAGCAAGCGGGTGAACAGGGCTGCGGCACGGCCACAACCGATCGCCACCCCGGGCCAGGGTGGCGCGAAGACTTCGCGCTGGACGGCAGGCAAGGCAAGGCGACCACCCAGCATCAGCCGTGGTGCCAGCCATGACCATGGCCTGCGTGGCTCCAGGATCAGGTGCCGTACCGGCGGGCCGAGTTGCTCGGCCAGCGCCAGCGTCTGCCGCTGGTTGCCGTCAGCATGGTCGGTGATCGCCCAGACTTCGCCCTGCAGCTTCAGCATGACGGTCGGCGCGGCAGCATTGTTTCCGTATGGAGCACAGTACGTTCCCCCAGTCGCGACCTGCCGGCGAGCCCACGCCTATACACTTGCACGTTGTGGCGCCACCGTCGGCGCATCAATATGGCAGAGAATACCCATGACCGAGTTACTTTCCGAGGCCGCCCTCGACCAGTTGTTCCGCGAGGCACGCACCTTCAATGCATGGCTGCCGAAAGACGTGAGCGACCAGCAGCTGCACCAGTTGTACGAACTGGCCAAGTTCGGGCCGACCAGCGCCAATTCATCGCCGATGCGGGTGGTGTTTGTGAAGTCGAAGGAGGCCAAGGCCAAGCTGGCGCCGCTGCTGTCCGACGGCAACCGCGCCAAGACCATGGAGGCACCGGTGACTGCAATCATCGCCACCGACCACGCGTTCTACGAACAGCTTCCCAAGCTGTTCCCGCACGTCGATGCGCGCAGCTGGTTCGCCGGCAATCAGCCCCTGATCGACAGCACCGCATTCCGCAATGCGACCCTGCAAGGGGCCTATGTGCTGCTGGCGGCGCGCGCACTGGGACTGGATTGCGGGCCGATGTCCGGCTTCGACCAGGCAGGTGTGGACGCGGCGTTCTTCGCAGGCACAGCCATCAAGTCCAATTTCCTGATCAGCATCGGTTACGGCGATGCCAGTCGCAACTTGTTCCCGCGCAGTCCGCGTCTGTCGTTCGACGAAGCCTGCAGCATTGCCTGACAGCGAACCGATTCACTACCGTCAAGGGAAATTTCCCATGCGCGCGCTGAAATATTCAGTTCTGGCCGGTCTGCTCGGGGTTGCCTTTTCGGCGCAGTGTGCACCGGTGACCTACAGGCTCGATCCGAATCACACGATGGTGCTGTTCAGCTGGAATCACTTCGGCTTTTCCAACCCCACCGCCGATCTCGGCCTGGGCGAGGGCACCCTGGTATTCGACGAGCAGCAACCGGCGAATTCCAGCGTGCAAGTCAGCCTGCCGCTGAGCAAGCTCGACACCCACGTACCGGCACTGGACAAGCGTCTGAAGGAGGCCGACTTCTTCGATGCGGGCAAGTATCCGACGGTGACCTTCAAGAGCACCAGCGTGCAGCCGCTGGGCGGTCACAAGTTCAAGGTCACCGGCGATCTGACCGTACATGGGGTCACCAGATCGGTCGTTCTGGATGCCATCTTGAACAAGATCCGTGCGCATTCGACAACCAGGGCGGCGTCGATCGGCTTTGACGCCACCGCCACACTGAAGCGATCGGAATTCGGCGTCGGAGCCTACGTGCCGAACGTCAGCGACGCGATCACCATCCGCATCACCACCGAAGGCTCGGTGCCCAAGGTCGACGCATTCAGGTAAGCCGCACGGCACAAACGAAAGCCGCGCCGGTAGCGGCGCGGCTTTCCGTCGCTTGCAACCCGGGATCAGTCGGACTTCACACCGGCATCCTTCAATGACTCCAGTTTGCCCAAGTCGACGCTTGCAACGGCCTGCTTCAACTGATCGATATGGTCGACGTTGCCGTTGGCCTTCACCGTGAAGCGCTTGCCGACGACCACGCTGTACTCGCCGGATTTGGACTGGCTGTCCCATTCCTCGTGAACCATGTTGCCGCCGGCGCTGTAGGTCTTCTCATACCCGTGGTCGGTCTCCTTCTCCTCTTCCGGTGCCATCGCGGCGGCCATCGCGACGAAGCCCCTGGCGCCACCGGTGTCGGTGACTTCCAGCGTGATGTGCTGGCCACCGTCGGCCGAGTACTCGGCACTGGCTTCGGAGATCTGCATGCCCATGGCACCATTGCGCTGGGCCGAGATGCTGGTTCGTTTGAGGCCGTCCAGGCTCTGCGGGAGGAACGCCTTGATCTGGTCCGGGGCCAGCGCCTCGACCGGGCCCTTGCTGCCGGAGATCGCGCCGATCATCTTGCCCGCGGCCGCCGATTGCGCGGCGCCGTCACCGGATTTCTGTGCCGCTTCCAGCTGCTTGCCGGCTTCGTCGGCGCGCTCTCCGATGGCGGCGAGCTTGCCGAGCGCACTGTCGCTGTCGAGGGTGACGTTGCCATTGTTGTTCCCGCTCATATGCAGGCCGCTCATGGCGCCGCTGCCTATCATCGCGGTGCCGATGATGCCGGCCATGATCAGGCCGATGATCCAGCTCAGTGCAATCGCGATCACGATGCTGACGGCGGTGTAGCCGCCCGCCCTGTCCGCCGGGCACTTCATGGTATGTGGCAGACCCACGTAAAGCAGGTAGATGGCGTAGACGGCGCCGGCAAGCGCGATCAGCCAGCCCAGCCAGGGGACGATCACGGCGATGCTGGCGACCCAGCTGGCAGTCGATGCGTAGGCCACCGTCTTCAGCGCCTGCACCATGTCCTTCTGTCCGCCGAAGGTGGGTGCCAATCCATTGATGACCAGCGCCATCACATAGGCCAGTGCCAGGGTCAGCACGTAGTGCAGCAGCATGGCGGTGATGCCCAGACCGATCGGGGTGCGCACGGTAACGCCGAACATGCTGCTGCCCAGCAGGCTGCCCTTGATGAAGCCGGCAATGATCGGCAGTGCGGCGACGATCGCGATGTAGCCGGTGTACAGGCCGCCAATCG
>JAPHUU010000128.1 GCA_026193555.1 Rhodanobacter sp. | reverse complement strand
GCGATCAGGCCGAACAACAAGCTCAGCAACAGCACACGGGACAGACGACGCATGACTTCATGCTCCAGCGTGAAAAAGGCGAGTGGGAAGAACCAATTTCCGCAGTCTACCCGCTGAAAAGCGAAAGGCGCCACAAGGCGCCCTTCGTCATGACACAGCGCCCGTGACTCAGCGCTTGCTGATGGTGAACTTGCCTACCGAGATGCCCAGGTTCACACCTTCGCCGGTACCGGTCAGGGCCAGCGAGGTGGTGCCCTTGGTCAGCACCTGCGCGGTGGAGCTCTTGACCACACCAGCCTCGGCGCCGGCCTGCGCATAGTCGCCGAACACGTCGTCGATGCTGTGCACGTCGCTGATCTCGCCCTTGCCGTTGTCGATGTGGTACTTGCCGGCCGTCAGACCGCCGCCCACCATGACAATCTTCACATCGGCACGCTGGCCGTTGTTGCAGGTGACCGTGCCGGTGCCCTCGGCGTGCTTGTAGATCAGCGACCAGCCCGAGAGGTTGAAGCTGAGGTGGCATTCCACCTTCGCTTCAGCCGCCTGTGCATTGCTGACCGGCAGTACGGTGAAGGCGCTGGCACACGCCAGCACGAGGGCGGCGATTCCGAAGGTACGCTTGATCATTGTTCAACTCCTGCAGTCTTGATGGATGGATCTGTCGCCTGCGCAGACGTGAAAGGGGCGTGCGCCGATGGCGGCACGTGTCTGCGTTGGTCATCAAGGGTGCGCAGACTGACGTGACTACCGTGTGCACGGACTGACTCACCATTCAGATTCCGCCCTCCCGACGGTTCGCCTGCAACTCGCCAGGAGGTGCGCCGTGGCGGCCCTGCGCGCTCCCCGGCGGGACACCCTCACGCCTGAGGAGCGCCGAGACTGCCCGACGCCCCCTGGTTGCGCGGATGCACGGCTCGGCGCCCGCTGTCGTCGCCGTCAGTGCGTTGCGGCAGGCTCGCGCGGTACCTCGTTGACCTGGCGCCGCTGTTTCTGCGCTGCCTTCAGATGCACCACGTCGACCGGTCGGATCTGCGTGATCGTGCAGGGGAAATCATTCCGGCCGGCAAGCACCTTGTCGAACGTCACGCTTACCTGGTGCAGGGTCGAAGTCAGACCAATGACGTTGGCGTACTCCAGCCCCGAGCAGCCACTCACGTCAAGCAGCCATGCGGTGCTGGGGCGCGTATAGACGGCCAACTGGTCCCTTCCCAGCGGCTCCCACGACCACATCGAGCCGAAGAAGCGGAAACTGCGCACCGGCGCACCCGCCGCGGCAGCGTAGTCAGCCTGACGTTCGCTCAGACGCTGGGCGTAAGGCACGCTGGAGCAGGCAGCCAGCGCGGCGGCAACAAGACAACCGTAAATCAGGTACTTCGCATTCATGGCCGAACCTCCGTGGTAACCACGTTGCATAACGCGCCAGTCACGCGAGGGCTGACGCCAACCTACTTCTTCGCCGCTTTGCCGAGAGGTGCCCACCTGGCCGGGTTGAATCCGCCCACCTCGTAGACCAGGGTCACCTTCTTCTCGCCATTGGCAAACACCACCGGCAGACTGATCGTGTGGGCCTTCTTCAGCCTTTCGATGAAGGCCTTGTCGTTCACGACCATCAACGCCGGTTCGCCGCTGGGTGGCGCGAATACCTTGATGCGCACCCGCTTGTCGTCGACGGTGGCGGCAATCGTGCAATTGCCACGACAAACGAAGCCCGGACGGCGGCCGTACAGGAACACGCTCTGGCCCCAGCTGGTATGCCGACGCAGCACCAGTTGCACGCGATCGTTGCCGGACGGCTCGCTGCTGTTGATCGCGGCGGTGGACTGGGTGCCGCCGGCCATCGGCGAGACCTGGTAGACCCAAAGCGCAGCGAGCCGGTTCTTCTCGCGATTTTCGTTGTAGCGCTTCTCGATCGCCGGCAGCGTCTGCTGCACTTCCCTGGCGGCATCGGTGCCCGGGAACCGGCTGACGATGTCCTTGCCCATCTCCACCACCATCTCGTCGTTGTGGATGCGCAGCAGCTGGCGATAGGTATCCAGATTGCGTGCCGCATCGGCAGCGTTCTTCTGCGCCTGTTGTTTCGCGGCGGTCGGTTCCGGCGTGCTGCCCTGTTGCGAACAGCCGACCAGCGTCAGCGCACCGCAAAGGGCGAGAACGGCTGCAGCGCGGTGGCGACGGAAATTCATCAGCGGCATACCGGTGGGAAACGGGGACGCTAGCTTGAAACGTGCAGCCGGGCAGCGCAACCGCCGGGATGCCGTCTGCCACATGAAGCGGTGCGGATGCTTGTTCGATGCGAGGCCCTGAAGGCAGGTTGCCGCCTCACGGCAGACGACATTCCAGCGCGCGGCAGCGCCCTGGAAATGATCGCATTCCAAGGAATGCCCATGCCATCCCCCAAGACATCACCCGCGGAATCGCTGCGGCTGCACCGCGCGTTTGGCGCGTTCTGGTTTGCCCGGATCGCTGCCAGATGTTGTCGGCGGCGAATACCGGTGCGACTGGCCGGAACGGGGCCGGACACCTCCGTTTACGCCCCAATCACGGTGCCGCTGGCAACCTTCGCCGTCAGACGCTCAGGAGAACACCCATGCACAATCGAGAGATCGAACGCGAACTGAACGATGCCGCCGAGACCGCCAGCGAACAGGTTCGCCATTACGCAGACGGAGCCAGCAAGGGCGCGCGGAACCTGCTGGATCGTGGCCGACGCCTGCGTGAGCGTTTCGGCAAGCGCGCCAATCCGGTCAGTCAGCGGATGACCAATGCCGCCGAGGATCTGGCGGACGAGGCAAATTACCAATACCGGCGCCTGCGCCGCCAGGTGAACCGCCACCCGGCTGCCACCGTGGCCGTCGTGGCCGGAACCGTGGGCGCATTCCTGCTGCTGCGCCTTGCGTTTCGCAGCCGGCATGAGGATTGACCAATCCGGTTCACGTCCATGACGTGAAGATGGCCTGCGATGTGCAACCACAAAAAAACCGCCTGCTCGGCGGTTTTTTTGTGTGCACCCGCTGGGCAACCTAGACGGTCTGCGGATTGGGTTTGTCCGCGTCGAGCTTGTATTCCTTGATCGCGCGGCTGACGTCCTTGGCGTTGACCTTGCCGTCCTTGGCCAGGGCGGCCAGTGCGGCATGGGCGATCCAGTAGCGATCCACCTCGAAGAAGTCACGCAGGTGCTGACGGGTGTCGGAGCGGCCGAAGCCGTCGGTACCCAGCACGGTGTAGCGCATGCCGTCGGGCATGAACGCACGGACCTGGTCGGCGAACTCACGCACGTAGTCGGTGGCGGCGATCGCCGGACCCTGGCGGCCCTCCAGCAAACCGGTGACGTACGGCACGCGCTGTTCCGCTTCCGGATGCAGGCGGTTCCAGCGCTCGGCATCGAAGCCGTCACGACGCAGCTCGATGAAGCTGGGGCAGGACCAGATATCGGACTTCACGCCGAAATCCTTCTCCAGCAAATCGGCCGCAGCGATCACCTCGCGCAGAATCGTGCCCGAACCCAGCAGCTGCACCCTCGGCTCGCCCTTCTTCGGCTTGCCACCGTCCCGGAACAGGTACATGCCCTTGATGATGCCGTCCTCGACCCCTTTGGGAAGGTCCGGATGGCTGTAGTTCTCGTTCATCACGGTGATGTAGTAGTAGATGTCCTCCTGCTCCTGCATCATCCGGCGGGTGCCGTCCTGCAGGATCACCGCCACCTCGTAGGAGAACGTGGGGTCGTACGACTTCACGTTCGGGATCGCGCCGGACATCAGGTGCGAATGGCCGTCCTCGTGCTGCAGGCCTTCGCCATTGAGCGTGGTGCGCCCGGCGGTGCCGCCGATCAGGAAGCCGCGCGAGCGCATGTCGCCGGCCGCCCAGCACAGATCGCCGATGCGCTGGAAACCGAACATCGAGTAGTAGACGAAGAACGGCAGCATCGCCTGGTTGCTGATCGAATAGCTGGTGGCCGCGGCCATCCACGAGGCCATGCCGCCGGCCTCGCTGATGCCCTGCTGCAGGATCTGCCCCTTCTGGTCCTCGCGGTAGTACAGCAGCTGGTCCGAATCCTGTGGCCGGTACTTCTGCCCGAACGGCGCATAGATGCCGAGCTGGCGGAACATGCCCTCCATGCCGAAGGTGCGCGCCTCGTCGGCCACGATCGGCACCACCCGCTCGCCCAGCTGCTTGTCGCGCAACAGCAGGTTGATGCCGCGTACCAGCGCCATGGTGGTG
>JAPHUU010000179.1 GCA_026193555.1 Rhodanobacter sp. | reverse complement strand
TGCGCTTGCTGGCGGTGGCGCTGGCGCTGTGGGCCCTGGTCAGCGGCGCCCTGATGCTGTCGCAGTGGCATGATTTGGTGAATGCCCGTCAGCAGGCGATGGCGCAGCCGCAGTTGGGGCAGGCGGCGGTCTGGATGGCCGACCGCGCTCTGCGCACCTGGGTGGTGGTGTTCGCGCTGAAGGCGATTGCCCTCCCGCTGCTGTTCTGGTTGGAACACCAGCTCGGCCGCCCGGCCGTGCGGCTGCAATTTCGCCGCTCGCGCTGAACCACGCGTTCGGCGCTGCTGACGCAATATCCTGCGCCCGGATTTCACCCGCCAGCGCAGGTTGCCAATCGCGCATGGCAGCGCCAGACTGGCACCCTGCTCACTGGGGGGCACGGATGAAACGCGCGCTGATCGGGTTGTGTGGCCTGTGTCTCGCCGGCTCCGCGCTGGCCGGTCCCATGGATGACCGTGCCGATCAATCGCAGGCCACCATGGCGGTCACTGGCTCGATCGTGGTGTCACAAGACGGCAGCGTCCAGAGCTATCTGCTCGACCATCCGGAAAAGCTGCCGCCGGGGGTAGTTGCGCTCATTGCCAAGACCGTGCCGTCGTGGCAGTTCCAGCCAGTCGTGATGGCTGGCAAGGCAAGCACCACGAAGGCGGCGATGAGCCTGCGAGTGGTTGCACGGCAAACGGCGAAGGATCATTACACCGAGTGGGTGGGTGGCGCTTCCTTTGGAACCTACGGGTCGCCGGTAAAGTCTGCCGCTTCGCGCGTCGAGCCAAGATACCCTCAATCAGCCATGCAGGATGGCGTGTCGGGCGAGGTATTGCTGGCGGTAAAAATAGATCGGAACGGTTCAGTCGAGGATGTGGCTGCAGAGCAGGTCAATCTGTTTGTCAGGGCCAACGTACGCACCATGTGGAAAGGGCGCCATGAGCTGGCCAGGGCTGCCGTCATCGCCGTGCGAACGTGGACGTTCGGTCCACAAACTGCCGGCATCCACGGCGCATATTCCAGCCGGATTGTTCCCATCCCCGTCAAGTTTTGCCTTTACGCCCTTGGCAGCGATTCTCATCCCTGCAAGGACGGGTATGGCGAGTGGCAAGACTACCTGCCCGGTCCGCGCGAGCCGATCCCCTGGCTTCCCGAGGATCAGCCCATCTTCGTCGGTGCATTTGCCACGCCTGGCGATCGGGAGTCGGGCGTGAACTGGTTTGATATCAACGGTTTGCGCCTGAAGACACCGCTCGCCGGCGATTGATCGTCGCGCCCCGTCGCGGCAGCTTGCGGGCGCGCCCTGTTCAGCCGAGGTTGGCAGCGCGGCGGGTATCGGTAAGCGAGGTTCCTGCACGGATCACTTGCTGATGCGTTTCCATTCCCTCGTTGTCGTCATCCTCGGCCTGCTGAGCGCACCCGCGCTGCATGCGCAGGATCTGGCCAGCACCTGTCATGCCAGCAGCAGTTACGACGTCACGCTCGATGCCGGCGACGTCCTGTTCGATCGCACTGCCCCGGCGCCGCTGCGGATCGACATCCGGCATGGCGAATTGCGTACCGACGGTGTCGAGGTGCGGCTCAACGCGGAGGACCGCGACCGCATGGCGCTGTTCGAGCATGACCTGCGCGCGCTGGCACCGCAGGTACGTACGGTGGCGAAGAACGGGGTGGACATGGCGGTGCGGGCGCTGCGCGCCGAAGCCGCTGGCATGGGGCTGGACGCCGACACCCGCACGGAACTGGGTCGCCGATTGGCCGCGCATGCCGCGGACCTGAAGCAACGCATCGCCGCCAGCCGCAGTACGCACGACTGGCAGGGTGCCGCGATCGAGCAGTATGCCAATCAGGTGGCTGCCGACGTGTTGCCCCTGCTGGCCGCCGATCTGGGGCAGCAGGCGCTCAACGCTGCCTTGAGTGGTGACCTGCAGACCGCCGCCAGCCTGCGCGATCGTGCCGCCTCGCTGGCCACCGACCTGCAGCCGCGGCTGCAGCAGCGGATGCAGGCCTTGCGCCCGCAGATCGAGGCGCTGTGCCCGGCGGTCCGGCGTCTGGCCGACTTGCAGCAGGGCGTGCGCGGCAGCAACAGGCAGCCGCTCGGCCTGTTGCAGATCGGCCGTTGAGCCGGGGCCGCGCGCATCGCGTGAGCCTGCGGATGGTCGACGGCAGGAGCGGCCGGGAATAACCTTGCTGCATGCTTCCCGCCGCCGAAAGCCTGCTCGCCTTCTGGTTTGCCGATGAAAACGCCGCGCACTGGTTCGCGGCGGACCCGGTGTTCGATGCGGCGCTGCGCCAGCGCTTCGGTGCCGCCGCCGAGGCCGCCGCCGAGGGGCGCCTCGATGACTGGGCCGCGACGGCGCCGGGTTGGTTGGCGTTGTTGATCCTGCTGGATCAGTGCAGCCGCAACCTGTACCGGCACGACCCCCGCGCATGGGCGCAGGACCCCAGGGCGCAGCAGCTGGCGCTGGCGGGCATCGACCGCGGTGCCGACCGTGCATTGACGGCCGTGCAGCGCGTGTTCGCCTACCTGCCGCTGGAACACGCCGAGGACCTGACGCTGCAGCAGCGTTCGGTGGCACTGTTCGAGGCGCTGTGCGTGGAGGCGCCCATCGGACAGCGCGCGCGCTTTGAGGGATTCCTCGACTATGCGCGTCGACACCGCGAGGTGATCGCGCGTTTTGGCCGCTTTCCGCATCGCAACGCGGTGCTGGGTCGGACCAGCACGCCCGCCGAGCTGGCCTATCTGGCCCAGCCGGGGGCGGGGTTTTGACTGACGCGGAGCCGGGGTCGAGGCCTGCGCCGATTGGCTCGTGACCCGCTAGGCGCTGGCGGTACGTGGAAGGCATGCTGGATCAAGGTCGCTCCTGCAAGAGGCGGGGGGTCTGGCCTTGATCCTCCATGGGAGCGCATGATGCGACGCTATTTTCTGATCCTCGCCCTGTGCAGCCTCGCGGCCGCTGTGCAGGCAACCAGCACCCTGCGTGTCGGCACCCAGGTGCTGACGGCCGGCGACAGCGCGCTTCGCGTCACCGAGTTGCTGGGCAAACCGACCCGCAAATCCCACCACAGCCGGTCGCGCAGAAGCAGCAACCGTCGCAGCAGCCGCCACTCGCGTGGTGCGGATGCGGCCGCCGGTGGCGAGCGCTGGCTCTACCGTCGCGGCGATCATGTGACCACGGTGACGATCGTCGACGACCAGGTAGTCGACATCGACGACCGCCGCGAGTGAGCCGAGCCCCGCCGAGCGCCGGCCAGCGGGACGCCCTGACCGGCTGGCGAGGACGTCTCCGTACGGGCCCGCGTCATGCATGACTTCCTCTTCGACCCTGCTGGTTGTCCGCGTTCCCCAGTGAGCGTGCACCGGCTCGGGGAGCGTGGGTCTACTGCAGCGTCACCGGCCGCCGGTTGTCGCGGGACACGCGGTCGATCAGTTCGTTGTAGGGGTCGATGCCGGCATCGAACGGCTTGCTGTCCACAGTCACGGTGATCGTGCTGTCGCCATCCGGCACCCGCTGCTTTTTCAGGTACAGCGGCTTGCCATCCTGGCCCTTGCCGGGCGAGGCGGCGAACACGCCGATCTCGATCGGGATGTCGGGTGTGCCCTTGGTCTCCTTGCCGGTGCCATCGACGTAGACCTTGCCGGCGTGCACCTTCAGGGTCACCTCGTACTTGCCGTCGGGAAGTTTCTTCGCTGTGGCGTCGGTGATGCGGTTGTCGAACAGGGTGATCTTCCAGAACAGGTCGTCCAGCAGCGGCTTCCATTGCGGGCCGGCGGCCTTGGCCAGCGCGTCCATGAACTCCTGCGAGTCGGTGTAGGGCGGCGGCTGGAAACCCTTGTCGAGCAGGAATTGTTTCAGCATGCGGTCCAGCACGTCCTCGCCGATATAGTCCTGCAGCGCATAGAACACCAGCGAGCCCTTGCGGTAGTGGATGTATTGCTGGTTCTCGACTTTCGCCAGTGGCTCCTCGGCCAGCTTCTCGGTGGCACGTCCGGCCAGGTAGCGGTCCAGCTCGTACTTGAGGAACTTGCGCATCTGTTCGGCGCCGTACTTGTGCTTCATCACCATCAGTGCCGAGTATTGCGCCAGCGACTCGCTGAGCATCGTCGAGCCCTGCATGTTGGCGCCGATCACCCGATGTGCCCACCACTGATGCGCCACTTCGTGCGCGGTGACGTAGTAGACGTAGTCGATCCTGGACTTGTCGCGCAGGTCGGCGATGAAGCCGATCGATTCGGAGAACGGCACGGTGTTCGCAAACGACTGCGCAAAGCCGGCGTAGTTGGGAAACTCAAGGATGCGCAGCTGCCGGAACTGGTACGGCGTGTAGTTCGCATCGTAATAGTCCAGCGAATCCTTCACCGCCTGGATCATCCGGTCCACGTTCCAGGCATGCGCCGGGTTGTAGTAGACGCCGATCTGCACTCCCTTCCACTCGACCTGCTTCACCGCATAGCGCGCCGACAGGTAGGAGAAGAAGTTCAGCATCGGCTGATCCATCGTGTAGTGGAAGTAACGTCGGCCGTTGGCGGTCCATTCCTTCTGCAGGTAACCCGGTGCCACTGCAATCTGGTCGGCGGCGGTGGACACCGTGGTGTCGAAGCTGATCCAGTCCGCGTCGTTGCTGATGTAGGTGTTGGCGCGCGCCTTCTCGTCGCCGAGTTTCGGCATCCGTGGCACCTCGCCCTTGAGGCCGTATTTGCGGCGATCGTTGCGGTCGGTGATCTGCACTCGGCTTTGGTAGCCGAACTGCGGCATCACCTGGTTGTTGAAGAAGGTGCCGTTGTGGACCAGGAACTCTCCTTCCGGACTGTTGGTGAAGCCCTGCGGTGCGTACTCCAGCGTGAAGTCGAAGTTCATCGAGGCGCCCGCTGCCAGCGGGGTCTTCAGACGGTAGACGGTGAAGCCCAGCGCCTTGTCCGCGCTGACCGTGTCATGCGGTGCGAACACCAGCGACTTCACGGTGAAGCCGTCAGTGAAGTTGACGTACAGTTCGCTGATCGGCGCGCTGTGCTTGTTCACCAGCGTGTAGTGGCCGCGGATCTCCAGCTTGCGCCGGTACGGGTAGATGTCGACGTCCGCTTTCACCGCTGTGATCCGCGGTTGCGGCAGATCCTCGTACTTCGCGTACTTCTTCTCGTAGTCAGCGCGCTGGCGCAGCTTCGCCGTGCTGCTCTGGAAATGGTTGAGCACGTTGGTGTTGTAGTAGATCCAGCTGCCACTGCCGACGAACGCGAGCAGGGCCAGCACCAGCGTGAGTTGCGCCGGCCGATGCATCCGTGCGCGCGCTTCGCGCAGCCGGTCACGCCAGGCGGCGTCGGTGCCGCGCACCCAGAACAGCGCGGCCAGCACCAGCAAGACCACGGCGCAGCTCGCCCAGTAGAAGTCGAACCACAGCGCGGCGCCGAGGAAATGCCCGAAGCCGTTCATGTCCGAATACGGCACGCTCGGCGCATTGCCGTAGTTGTAGAGGTTCTGCTCCCAGTGCAGCAGGCCGAAACCGATCTGGGCGACGAACCACAGGATGGTCAGCAGATAGCCGAGAAACTTGTTGTTCGACAGCACCTGCAGGAACAGCGCCAGCACCGCCAGCAGCACGAACGGAATCGCGTTCAATGCCAACGTCGCCAGGTACAGGCCCGGCTCGATGTGCGTATACCCATGACCGAGCTGCCAGCCGATGCCGATCACGGTACCGACCAGCAGGAACAC
>JAPHUU010000187.1 GCA_026193555.1 Rhodanobacter sp. | reverse complement strand
TGCGCCGGATCCAGTCCCAGCGGCGACAGCACCGGCATGACCTCGTGCTCGAAGTAGCCCTGCAGCCAGCGCCGCTGGCGCGCGCTCCACTGCTTGCGAGTGAGGATGTGGATGTTCTCGGCGCTCAGCTGGGGACTGATCTGTTCCCGCCAGATCGCGTACTGCTCGGTGACCAGATCCAGCGCGCGCGAACGGATGCGTGCCAGCAGATCCCCGGATGACAGGCCATCCGGTCCGGGCGAGGCCGAGCCGTAACCGTGGTGGTGCTTGAGCATCGCCACGCGAACCTCGAAGAATTCATCGAGATTGTTTGCGACGATGCTCAGGTAACGCAGTCGCTCCAGCAGCGGGACCTCGGGATCGCGGGCCATGGCCAGCACCCGGAAGTTGAATTCCAGCGCCGCCAGTTCGCGGCTGAGAAACAGGCCGGGCGCGCTCAGGTCATCGGCGATGGGCGGCACAGGAGGGAGTTGATCCATGCGCCATTCTGGCGCATGGCGCGGAGCAAGGAAACGCCAGCCGGGCGAACGCGTCAGCTTTCTACTCTGGTGGCAGGCGCCAATACACGGGTGGATCCGAAATGGCAGGCAAAGGTGGAACCCACGCCCGGCGTGCTGTCGATCTGCAGCTGCGCCTGGTGCAGGCTCAGCACATGCTTGACGATCGACAGGCCCAGTCCGGTGCCGCCGCTGTCGCGCGAGCGGCTGGAGGACACCCGGTAGAAGCGCTCGGTCAGTCGCGACAGATGGCTGGCGGGAATGCCGAAGCCGGTATCCGTGACCGAGTAGACCGCACCGTCTGATGTCTGCCGCCAGCGGATCGTGATGCTGCCGCCCGCCGGGGTGTAGCGCACCGCGTTGCTGACCAGGTTCGACAGAGCGCTGTGCAGGTCCTTGGGCGAGCCGAGCAGATCGGCATGGGTGCCCGCTTCCAGCGTGATCTGGTGACGGCCCTGACTCAGTGCCTCCGCCTCCTTGCGCACGGTGGCGAGCAGGGCAGCCATCGGAACCCGTTCGTCGACGACGTCATGCTGGGTTTCCAGACGTGACAAGGTGAGCAGATCCTCGACGATCTGCCCCATACGCTTCGACTGCAGACGCATCTCGCCCAGTACCGAGGCCAGCTCGGGCACGTCCTCCGGATCAAGCAATTCGAGATAGCCATGGATCACCGTCAGCGGCGTGCGCAGCTCATGCGAGACATTGGCGACAAAGTCGCGCCGGACCTGTTCGAGCCGGTTGAGATGGCTGATGTCCCGGGCCAGCAGCAGATGCTGTCGGCGACCGAATGGCAGCAGGCTGACATTGAGCTGGCTGCCCGGCTGGCCCGGTGCGGCAACGTCATTGAGTGGTTCCAGCGCGCCATCGCGCAGCCAGTCGGACAGATCCGAATGGGCAAACCGCTGCTGCAGCAGTACGCCGCGGTCACGGGGGCGGTGCAGGCCGAGCAGATCTTCGGCGGCGTGGTTGAACCAGCGTACCTGCAGGTCCTGATCGAGCAGCACCACTGCATCCGGGAGTCGGCTGGCCGCGTTGCGCAGGTCACGCAAGCTGGAGGCGATACGGCGGGTACGTGTCATGAAACGGTCATGGGGCAGAGCGCTGGCAGTAGCTGGTGCCGGCATCATGGACGGCGTTTGATGACCGATTCGAGTCAGCAACAAGACAACTTCCGCTACCGCGACCAGCGCCACACCGGTGATCAAGTGGCCGCCCACCCACCAGCCCAGTGCAGCGCCGATGCCGAGGGCGGTAGCGAGCAGTACTGGCAGTCGCCAGATTGTGGCAGCGGTGCGCATCGAGTGGTCTGGGGCAATCTGTGTGGAGACAAGCCTATGCTATCCGGACGCCACATCGCGATTCCGGCAGGCTACGGCGGGAATCGTCGTCGGTTCCGGCAATTCAGGCACTCATCGAGAACCGGTAGCCGGTGCCACGTACGGTCTGCACCATGTTGTCCAGCTTCCAGGGCTCGAGCGTCTTGCGCAGGCGCCGGATGTGCACGTCGACCGTGCGCTCTTCCACATACACGCTGCCGCCCCAGACATGATCCAGCAGCTGGGTGCGCGAGTACACGCGCTCCGGGTGGGTCATGAAGAAATACAGCAGGCGGTATTCGGTCGGGCCGATCGGCACGGCATCCTCACCGGCAAACACCCGGTGTGCCGGACCGTCGATGCGCAGCCCGCCCATCTCGACCATGCCGGAGCCGTCGTCGCCCTGGCTGCGGCGCAGTACGGCCTTGATCCGGGCGATCAGCTCGCGGGTGGAAAACGGCTTGACCACGTAATCGTCGACGCCGGCTTCCAGTCCGTTGACGCGATCCATCTCCTCACCGCGGGCGGTGAGCATGATGATCGGAATTTCGCGGCTGAGCTCTTCCTTGCGCAGACGACGCGCCAGCTCGAGTCCGCTGGTTCCGGGCAACATCCAGTCGAGCAGGATCAGGTCCGGCACCTGCTCGGCAATGGCCAGTTGGGCGGCGCGCGCATCGGCCGCCTGCATCGCTTCCATGCCGGCCTTGCGCAGGGCAAACGCGATCATCTCGCGAATCGAGGTCTCGTCTTCAACGATCAGGATGCGTTTGTGCACTCGATGTTCCGCCGGTGGCTTGTGACGAAGGTATTGCAGCGATTGCAGCGGATGAATGTTACCTGCCGATGACAGTTGGGTGGAAAGGGGGCGAGGCCGCTGGGTATGGTCATGAGAGATCGCGATCCTGCCGGGTGGTCGCCGCGCGCAGCGCGGGCTGGCCAAGGTGGCTGGGCAATGCCGGGTCTTGTCTGAGGTGCGCCTTGTATGCCGCGGCGCCTAGCCCGCACCAATGCCGAAACACAGTCTCCCACTGCAGGCGTCACCTTGCTGCATCTGTTGCCGCCCGTCCGGGTTGTCGTCGGTTTTCACCCTGCGCTTGTGCAGTTCCAGCACCAGCGGGGTCAATTCGGTGATGCGCGCCTGGATGCGTACGCGTGCGTAGTAATCCACATCATCGCGCTTGAGCAGTCGCTTGAGCTGCTCCATCGCATCAAACGGCCGACCGGAATAATAGCTGGCATCGGCGAATGCCTCGCCGGCAAGGACGCTGTTGCCCGCCTTGTCGCTGGCGCGGGCGTAGGCACTGTAGATTGCCGGCTCGACCGCCTTGTCGAGCAATGGCTGCAGCAGGCTGGCCGCCAAGCGGGCCTGGGACTTGTCGTCACCGATGGTGAGCGCCATCGCATAGGCCAACGCCACCGCCCGATTGCGTGGTGACTGGGTATTGAGCTGAGCGTAGATCGCCAACGCCGCGGCGCGCTGGCCGGCCTGCAGACGCGCATCGGCCAGCGCCAGCTTGAGAATCAGATTGTCGGGATGGGATTTCAGCAGCGGCAGCAACTGCTCGATCGCCAGTGCGCCGCGACCGCTGCTGGAGAGTGCCAGAGCGTAGCCATAGCGGTTCGATGCCGTGTCGAAGCCATGCTGGTTTTTCAGGTTGGACGCATAGTAGGTGGCCAAACGAGGTGCGTCACCTGACAGTACGCGCACCCGTTCGCGCATCAGCGCCCAGGTGCTCAGGTGATCGCCTGTGGCGGCAATCCGGCTCAGCGTGGCGGGATCCTTGACGAACGGAATGGGTGCCATGATCTTCTCCCATTGGGTCCGATCAAGGCTGGCGGTTCCCGGATGCAGTTTCCGGGCCGCGATCAGCGCGCCCGCCCGTGACTTGGCGTCGCTGATCCGCTCGGTGGTGACCGGGTGGGTCTGCAGGAAGCTCGGCACCGATTCGCCACCGGAGTTGGCGCTCATGACGTCTTCCATGCGCTGGAAGAAGCCGGCCATTGCATTCGGATCAAAGCCCGCATTGGCCAGGGTCTGGATACCGACACGGTCGGCCTCGATTTCATCCTTGCGGGTGAAGTTGATCGATTTCTGCGCAATCAGCCCCTGACCGCCGGCGAGCACCGCCATGGGTGCGTCGCCGTTGTGGCTGCTGGCGCCAGCGGCGATCGCGCCCAGCAACACCAGCGCCATCAGCGGCGCATCCTTCTTCGAATCCTCGAACGCGCGCTGCAGGTGGTTTTGCGTGATGTGGCCGATCTCGTGGGCGATCACACCGGCCAGCTCGCTCTCGTTTTGGGTAATTGTGATCAAGCCCGAGTTGACCGCGACATAACCGCCCGGGGCGGCGAACGCATTGATGTCCGGGTCCTTGACGATGAAGAACGCGAAATGATCCTTCGGCTTGTCGCAGTTGGCGACCAGCCGGTAACCCAGGTCATTGATGTAGTCATCGAGCAGAGGGTCGTCGACCACCATGTTCAGCGCCCGCATCTGGCGCAGCATGGACGCGCCATAGTCCTGTGCTTCCTGCGGGGAGATCAGTGCATTGGCCGAGCTGCCCAGATCCGGCAGGCGGATGTCTTCCTGCGCGCCAGCGGCGAACGCCAGTCCGGCGGTAATCAGGACGGCCAGCAGGCGGCGTACGGGGAGTCGTGGTGCCATGGTCATAGGTAGGTGACAATAGCACTGTGACCGTCAACAACCGTGTCGGTTCACTCCTTGAGTTGGCAGCTGTTGGCCCCATCTCGGTGCCGCTCATTCAACAAAGTCCGGAGTCGTCGTGATGTCCAAGGTTGAGGTCTATACCTCCGCGGTATGTGGCTACTGCGTGGCCGCCAAGAACCTGCTCAAGTCCAAGGGTCTGGAGTGGACCGAGATACGCATCGACACCGATCCGGCGCAACGCGACACCATGCTGGCACGCAGCGGCGGGCGTCGTACGGTGCCGCAGATTTTCGTCAACGACCAGCTGGTCGGCGGTTACGAAGATCTGGTGGCGGCGAACCGCAGTGGCAAGCTGGCGCAATTGCTGGAGGGCGTGGCATGAGCGACCGTCTTGCCGAATTCACGGCGTTCCGCCAGCGCATGAACGAACGCATCCTGTCCGAGGACAATCAGGTCGTCCGGCGCTTTTTCGCGCTGGACACGCAGACCTACAAGGCCGGCGCGCTGGATGTGAAAACGAAGGAGATGCTGGGTCTGGTGGCTTCTCTGGTGCTGCGCTGCGACGACTGCATCAGCTACCACATCGCCCAGTGCAAGGAGGCTGGCGTGGCGCGGGATGCCTTCTTCGAGGTGTTCAGCATCGGGCTGGTGGTCGGCGGCTCGATCGTGATTCCCCATCTGCGTCGTGCGGTGGATCTGCTCGACCAGCTGGAATCGGGGGCGGGCGACGACGCCAAGGCCTGTGCCGACCACGCATGATCGTTGCGCGCTGACGCGACTGCTCTGAGCTGGAACCGGGCGTGCCGTCAGCTGGCGTCGTGCGTTTTCTTGCCACGCTGCGTGCGAGCATATTCAACGCGTTGCGCATGAGCTTTCCTGTCTGCAGGGGGCTGCATCGGCGATAATTGATC
>JAPHUU010000023.1 GCA_026193555.1 Rhodanobacter sp. | reverse complement strand
GTGGTGACGATCAATTTCCACGGCTCCACCGGCTACGGCCAGGCGTTCACCGATGCCATCTCCGGCGACTGGGGTGGCAAGCCGCTGGAAGATCTCAAGCTCGGCTGGAAGGCCGCGCTGGACAAGTACAGCTTCCTCGACGGCAACCGCGCCTGCGCGCTCGGCGCCAGCTACGGTGGCTACATGACCTACTGGATCGCCGGTGTGTGGAACCAGCCGTGGAAGTGCCTGATCGACCACGACGGCGTGTTCGACACCCGCGCGATGTACTACGGCACCGAGGAGCTGTGGTTCGAGGAACACGAGAATGGCGGCACGCCGTGGCAGCATCCTGAAAACTACGAGAAGTTCAACCCGGTCAACCACGTCAAGGACTGGCGTGTGCCGATGCTGGTGGTGCACAGCGGCCACGATTTCCGCATCCCGATCACCCAGGGCCTGGGCGCCTTCAACGCGCTGCAGCGGCGCGGCATTCCCAGCGAATTCCTGACCTTCCCGGACGAGAACCACTGGATCCTGAAGCCGCACAACAGCGTGCAGTGGCATGACACCGTCAATGCGTGGCTGAAGCGATGGACGGCCAAAGACACACCGCAGGCGCCGACAAGATAGTTCGCTGCATTTTTGCAGGAGCGCACCCTGTGCGCGATGCACTTGGCCACGTGACCGAAAAGCATCGTGCACAGGGTGCGCTCCTGCAATTGCTTCAAGGTATCGCGCACAGGGTGCGCTCCTACAGGTGGCGGGGTTGCGTTGAGCGTGGTTTTGCTTCTTGTAGGAGCGCACCTTGTGCGCGAACGGTTTTCGCGAGATGCGACAAGAGCACCGCCCACAGGGTGCGCTCTTACAGGTCTGCGCAATCCCAATAAGAGTAGTCGTTCACGTGTTCGACGAGACCTGCGCGTACAGGATTGGTGATGATGTAATCCGCTGCGGCGCGGATATTTCCGTCGTGGCGAAGTGCGTGGTCGTGGAAACCGCGTGCCCAGGTGATAGGGTTCCGCATGCCTTGTACATGCTGCTTGCTTGCGAGTGATTTGAAGCGGTTCATGACCAGCGAAAGGTCATCGCGTTCGCCAAGTTCGATCAGGTCATGCCAGTGATCCGGCATCAATACCCAGCATAGTGCCTGTGCATCTCCCCAGGTCCTGGGCTCCATCATCAGTCGGCACGTTGCCCGGGCCAACCTCGGATCCAGGAAATATGGGGTGCGGTCTGCGGTGACGGTTGTCAGCAGATAGACCTGTCCTGGCAGCGAGACGCGGCCCTTGCGGAGTGCCTGATGGCCTGCGGCTTTTGTCATTCAAGACATATGGCTGATCGAAGATCACCGTGCCAGCAGAAAGCGGTGACACATCTTGTAGGAGCGCACCCTGTGCGCGAACGGTTTTCGCGAGATGCGACAAGAGCATCGCGCACAGGGTGCGCTCCTACATGGCTCTATTTACAGCCATTTGGAGCGTTTGAGCAGCACGAAGATGCCACCTACAACGGCCAGCATCAGACCGATCATGGCCGGATAGGCCCACGGTTTGCTGAGCTCGGGCATGTGCTGGAAGTTCATGCCATACCAGCTGGTGAGCAGGGTGGGTGCTGCCAGCATGGCGGCCCAGCCGGCGAGCTTTTTCATCACTTCGTTCTGGCCGAAGCTGACCAGCGAGAGGTTGACGCTGATCGCGGCAGCGAGCATTTCACGCATCGCGCTGATCGATTCGTTGACGCGGAACACGTGGTCGTAGACATCGCGGAAATAGGCGCGCAGCTCGTCGGGGATCAGGTTCGGGTGCAGCCGCACCAGCTGGTTGATGATGTCCTGCAGCGGTGCGACGGCGAGGCGCAGCGTCATCAGGTCGCGCTGCATGTCGTACAGCCGTCGTACCGTGGTGCGATTGAAGGTTTCGGCGAAGATGTCCTGCTCCAGCTGCTGCAGTTCTTCACGGAAATCGCGCACGATCGGCAGCATGTTGTCGACGATGAAATCGAGCACGGCGTACAGGCCGTAGCTGGGGCCGTAGGCCAGCAACTCCGGCGTGTGCTCGCAGTTGCGCCGTGCCGGGGCGTAGGACAGCGAGGCACCGTGCCGCACGGTGACCAGGTAGCGCGGGCCGAGGAAGATGTGCGTCTCGCCGAACGCCAAGTGGCCTTCAACCAGTTGCGCGGTCTGCACCACCAGGAACAGCGAGTCGCCGTAGGTCTCCAGCTTGGTGCGCTGGTGCGCGTTGTGGGCGTCCTCGATGGCCAGGTCGTGCAGGCCGAACTCTTCCTGCAGTTTCTCCAGCAGCGTTTCGTCGGGCTCATGCAGGCCCACCCACACAAAGCTGTCCGGCTCTGCCAGCACGTCACTGATGGCGTCCAGGCTGATATCACCGACGCGGGAGCCGTCTTTCCGGTAGGCGATGCAATTGACCACCATCGGCTGGTCGGTGGTTGTCGGTGCTGTCGGTGGCGGGCTGATCAGGTTCATCGCTGCATCATGCCCTGCGGATCAAGGCCGGGCAATTGTGCGCGGATGCCTTATCGGTGGCGGCGCAGACTCCACGCGATGGCCAGCCAGCAGGGCATCGCGAACAGCAGCCAAGGCTGGTTCTGCTGCACGACCCCAGGCAGCAGGTGCAGAAGTACCGCTATCAGCATCGCCAGCAGTTGCAGCACGATCACTCCATCGACCAGGCGCGAGGCCGTGTATCCGCGGCGCGAATGCCACACCGCCGGCAGCAGCAGCAAGGCCATCGGATTGAACAGCAGCAGGTTGGCGTTGGCCCACGCCGAGTGGTGCGCGGTGAGTGTCCACAGTCCCAGCAGCGTCAGGCCGATCAGGCCGGCGGTGAGCAGATATACGGTGCCGAGCAGAGCATAGCCGGGGAACCAGCGGCGCCGTGCCAGCACGATCAGCCCGGCCAGCAGCAGGCCGGCCGGCGCCAGTGGCAGTCGCAGATCGGGTGCGGCGGCGGGTGGCACCTCCAGGTGGTTCGGTGAGACCAGTCGCTCATCCCGCACCAGCGGCTGTTGTCCGCCATTGCCATCGCTGATGTGCACTTTGCGCAGCTGCGCCTGCAGCTCCATCGGCAGGAAACTCTCCTGCCATGCATTGAGCGGCTGGTCGGCATACGGGCCCAGGCCGAGATCCAGCACCAGCATCAGCCACGGTTGTGCACTCATCAGGCGCACTGTCTGCTGGCGATAGGTCATGTCGCCGGCATGCACCGACAACTGCGTCTTCAGCACGCCGCCGAGCGCCTTGTTCAGCGCATCGCGTACCCGGGTGGTGCAGTTGTCGACGTAGTAGTCGTAGTTGTAGCCAGCGTTTTCCGGCCGAAGGTTCCACAACAGGAAATCACGCAACGCCGAGGACTGAGCGGCATTCATGGTCAGCCGCTGGCGGCTGACAGAGCGCTCGCTGTCGACGTAATAGCTTTCGTCGAGGGCGCTGGGGTCGGCATCCATCAGATAGTGCATGCGGCCGCGCGCGAAGTTGACGAAGAAGTTCTTCTCGTTGAAATCGAACACGCCGTAGTTGAAATTGACCGCTTGCCCGGAGACGCGGTCGCGCACCTCGATCGCATCATGGCCGAAACGCTCCCAGTAGGTTTCACCGGGGCCGTAGCTGACCAGTGAGACTTCGAGATCGGCGCCCGGCGCGTTGGCGATGCTGGCACGGGCCGGCATCGCCGCGCCCAGCAGGAGTGCGGCGAGCAGGATCGGGAGGTGGCGGAGCAGGTTCATGCGGCAGATTCGTGTGTGCGTGGGAGCGTGACGCGGGCGCGAAGGTGGTCCTTGGGCGTTCCGTTTCCCGATGGCTGTCGCGCACGCGGTGCACTCCTACGCATCGGGTTGCCGGGTCACGCGGAATTGCTGAACGCGACGGTCGTCGGCGGCGGTGACGTGGAACTGATAGCTGCCGATGCCGACTTCCTCGCCGACCTCGGGGAGGTGGCCGAACTCCGAGGTGACCATGCCGCCGACGATACCCTTCCCCAGGTAAAAATCCCAAGGACCGTAAATCGGCACGCCGGAGGCTTCCGTCAGCAGAGCGACACACTCGGCATAGGAAATAAATTTATTGTCCCGGTCGCGATTGAAGGTGATCAGAAAGATTATATCCTCGGAACCAAGTTCGGCCACGAAAGCCGCCGCTTCCTCCAGGGTAAAGTCCCGCAAGGTTTCGATCTGGATCCGGTTGCGATACGCCTCGGTCGCATCCGCCAGGGGTTTCGCCAAGGCCTGCCCGGTTGCAGTCCGGTCCAGGATAACCACGATTCGCTTGCGCTCGGGGTGCAGTCGCAGCATCAGGTCGAAATTCGCCGCGATATCCGTCTCCTCGGTAACGCCAGTCACGGACGGCAGCGTATCGATCAGGGAAGGTTGGAAATAATTGATGCCGCAGAAGACAATCGGCGGAGAGCCATGGAGATATCGGTAGATCTTTTTTATGAAGGCGAGGCCATTGTTGTCAGCGACAATCACAGCCGAGAACTGAACGTTTTTCATTTTTGCGACGAAGAGCTCTTCCAGATGTTGTTCGTAATAGGCCCCGGTATTTCTTTTGGTATCGAGATATTCGTAATAGATCTCGTAGTCTTTATCGAGGGGCTCAAAGACCATTTGAATCCCGGAGGTTATGCTATCAGTCCATTCCAGGCCC
>JAPHUU010000126.1 GCA_026193555.1 Rhodanobacter sp. | reverse complement strand
GCGATCGGCACCCTGGTAGCCATGCAGTGCATCGATGATGTACTGCTCGTTCTGGCCGGCAATCTTTGGCACCGGGTACTGCGGGTAGGCATTGGTATAACCGGGGACACCATGGCAACCGGCACAGGTATAGATCAGCGTGCGCCCGGCAGCCTTGTCGCCTTCGGCATGGGCGCTGGCTGTGGCGAAGAGAGCGATGGCCGCAGTCAGGCCAAGCAGTTGCAGTCGAGTCATCGAGTCAGTTCCACGAATACGGCGGGGCGGGTTGGTACAAGTCGCCGAGTATAGACGTTGCAACTTCGCGCGAACAATACCGGCGAGCCGGACGCGAGAACAATCCACTGCGGCCGAGGGTGCCGGGAGCGGGCAGCGAGCGGTCGTGAAGCGTGCCGCGAGCTCAGTGGAGGTGGTGCGGATCGAGCGGGGCGGCCCTTGCTTCCAGCGGCAGCAGGACTGATTGGCGCCTCCGCATTGAATAGAAGATGGCCAGCCCCATATACTGCTATGGTCATATCAGTTTTCCCCGGGGGTGTCCTGGCTTCGACGGGGGTAGTGCGATGACTTGGTGCATGCCGAGGGGGCAGCTTTCCTCGTAAATCCAGCAGCAAACTTCTAGTTGCCAACGACGACAACTACGCTCTCGCCGCTTAAGGCGTAAGCCCCGAACCCACTTGTGCTCGTGCTTGTCGGTGTAGGGTCATTATCACGAGATCGCCGAACGCTGCCGCCTGGCGGTTCTAGGTCAAATCAATCAGGCTGGTTCCGCGGTGCGCCTTGCCCATCGTGCTTGTCGCGGAACGAGATCGAACGTTGGGCTAAGCATGTAGATCTGGGCATTTAACACTCTCGGACGCGGGTTCGACTCCCGCCACCTCCACCATTACAAGCTCCAACGCAGTCCAACGAAGGCCGGCAACCCTAGCAACAGCAACGGTTCCGGCCTTTTTTGTGTCCACGGCGGGCCGGGGCCGCGGTGGGAATCAGTTGATCGTTGCAGCATGTCGGGGAGGGCTGCCGGTCATGACCAATCATGGGCACGACATGCTGCCAACGTGAGCCTGTCCGAGCAAAGGAGAGCCTCAGCCCAGCTGAGGTGAGCGTTCAGGCTCCTGGCAGCACTACTTGCCTATCGCCGCCAACATTGCCTCCGCGCTGGAAACGCGGAATTCGCCGGGCGCCTCTACCTGCAACAGCCGCACTACGCCATGTTCGGCGAGCAGGGCAAAGCGCCGTGTCCGCAGGCCCATGCCGAATGCGGTGCCGTCCAGCTGCAGACCCAGCGCACGGGTAAAGCTGGCGTTACCGTCGGCCAGCATCAGCAGGCCGGCAGGGGTCTGCTGCGAGGCAGCCCAGGCTTGCATGACATAGGCGTCGTTGACAGCCAGGCACATCACCGTGATGTCGCGCTCGCGGAAATCACCGAAATGGCTGGAGTACCCCGGCAGGTGCCTGGTCGAGCAGGTCGGGGTGAACGCACCGGGTACGCCGAACAGCAGCACCTTGCGGCCGGCAAACAGTGCACCGGTCTGGGCGGGCCTGATCTCCTGGTCGATGACCTGGATCGCGATGTCGGGAATGGTGTCGCCGGGTTGGATGGTCATTCGATCTCGGATGCGGGGAGTGACGGCACGCCATGCTAGACCGCCTGATGGACGACTGTCGCCTTGAATCGGCCCTCGTCGCACCTATTTTCTGTGGCAAGCGGTGATTCCGCCGCAATACCTATCGAGGAGGGAACGTGATGAATCTTGGCCGTCATACCGTCTGGAACACCCATCGCATGCTGCCTGATGAGCTTCGGCAGGTGTTTGATCGCTTTCTGCAGCCCGATACCGATGCTTCCGATGTCGTCACCAGCCAATGGGCGCCGCGGGTCGATATCCGCGAGGACGAACAGCGTTTCGTGATCCTGGCCGATATCCCCGGGGTGGATCCGGCGCAGATCGACGTCAGCATGGACAAAGGTATCCTCACCATCAAGGGTGAGCGTGAAGCCGCGGACACCGCGCGGGAAGGCAAATTTACGCGCGTTGAGCGGGAGCGGGGCGCGTTCCATCGCCGATTTTCGTTGCCGGACAGTGCCGATGCCGAGCATATCGTCGCCCATGGCCGGCACGGCGTACTGGAGATCGTGATACCGAAGAAGGCGCAGGCTGCGCCGCGACGCATTACCATCAACAGCGGCCACTGAGCCGAGGCAAGTTGCAGCCATCCCCGCGGCGGAGTCAGCCCGCCGCGGGTTTTGTGTGAGTCAGGGAGTGGCGGTGGAATTCAAAGACTATTACGACATTCTCGGTGTGAAGCCCGATGCCAGCGAGGCCGAGATCAAGACCGCGTACCGCAAGCTGGCGCGCAAATATCATCCGGACAAGAGCAAGGAAGCCGGCGCCGAAGAGAAGTTCAAGGCTGCCAACGAGGCTAACGAGGTGCTCAAGGATGCCGAGAAGCGGCGTGCCTATGATCAGGTGCGCGCGGGCGGCTACCGCCAGGGCGAGCAGTTTCGCCCGCCGCCGGGCTGGCAACCGGGGCATGGCCAGGGTTTCGGCGACGCCGGCGATGGCGACTTCAGCGATTTCTTCGAGAGCTTGTTCGGCCGCGGTGGTGGAGGCGGCCATCGCGGCCAGCCGCGCGCGCGGCGTGGTCGTGACTCGCAGGCGCAGGTGCAGATCGACCTGAAGACCGCCTTCGACGGTGGAAAAACGCGACTGATGATGCAGGATCCCAGTGGCGGCGAGCGCGTGCTGGAGGTGAAGATTCCCGCCGGCATCCAGTCCGGTCAGGTGATAAGGCTGTCCGGTCAGGGTCAGCCCGGCATGGCCGGTGGACCGCATGGTGACCTGCTGCTGGAAATCAATATCCGCGATGACCCGCGTTTTCGTCTGGACGGCCGCAACGTGGTGCATGTGTTGCCGATTGCGCCGTGGGAGGCCGCACTCGGTGCCACCGTGCCGGTACCGACGCTGGCCGGCACGGTCGATCTGCGTATACCTGCCGGGTCGCAGTCCGGCCGCAAGCTGCGTCTGAAAGGCCGCGGCATGCCGGGCGCGCATCCGGGCGATCAGTTGGTGGAATTGTCGATACGCGCCCCGCTGGCCGAGAGCGACAAGCAGAAGGCGGCCTACGAATCGCTGCACAAGGCCTTCGCCGATTACGATCCGCGCAGCTGATCGGATCGCTGGCCCGCAAATGAAGAACGGCGCCGAGAGGCGCCGTCCTTTCGAAACCGATTGATCGCAGGATCAGCCGGGAAGAAACTCGTTCAAGGTCCGGATCAGCTCCTCTTCCTTGATCGGCTTGGTCACATAGGCCTTGGCGCCCTGGCGCATGCCCCACACCTTGTCGGTTTCCTGATCCTTGGTGGTCACAAGGATGATCGGAATATGTGCCGTGTCGGCATTCTTGCTGATCGTGCGGGTGGCCTGGAAACCATTGAGATTCGGCATCACCACGTCCATCAGGATCAGGTCGGGCTTTTCCAGTTTGGCCACTTCGACACCGGCGGCACCATCTTCGGCCGAGAGCGTCTCGTGCCCGAGTTTTTCGACGATCCTCTTGATGCCAAGTAACTGCGACGGCGAATCATCGACGATCAGGATGCGTGCCATAAGGTGATATTTCCCGGAGAGGTTGCGTGATTCTAAGCTGTGGCGACGGCACTTCCAAGGGCGTTCTCGTCAAACCGTGTTGTCCATGCGCACCAGAGTGCGGCCAAACGATTCACCAGCCAGCATTTGCGGGAATACGTCGGGCAACTGATCCAGCACGATCTCGCGGGTCGCGATGCGTTGCAGATGCCGTGGCTTCCAGTCGCTGGCCAGCCGCCGCCAGATTTCATCGCGGATATCGCGTGCGGTTCCGGCCGACGCAATCCCCAGCAGGCTGGCGCCGCGGATGATGAAGGGCATCACGGTGCTGCTGAATTCGACGCCGCCGGCATTGCCGCAGATGGCCACATTGCCGTACGGACTGATCAGTGGCAGCAGGCCACCGAGCATCGCCCCGCCGACATTGTCGAAGGCGCCGCCGAAACGCGCCGTATCCATCGGTTTGCCGCTGAATGTCAGGTGATGGCGATCGATGCATTCGGCGGCGCCGAGGCTGCGCAGGAAGTCGAAGTGATCGGGCTTGCCACTGATCGCATGCACTTCGTAACCGGCACGGCAGAAGATGTCGATCGCCAGCATGCCAACGCCGCCACTGGCACCGGTGACCGCGATCGGCCCCAGCGTCGGCGTCTGTCGGTTGTCCTGCATGCGCAGCAGGCCCAGCGCCGCCGTGAATCCCGCGGTGCCGAGGATCATGCTTTCGCGCAGGCTCAATCCCGCCGGCAATGCGATGGCCCACCGCGCATCGAGGCGGGTGTACTCGCTGAAGCCGCCGTCGCGCGTCTCCGACAGCCCGCTGCCGGTGCAAAGTACCGCATCGCCTTCACGGAATGCGGGGTCGGTGGATGCCACCACATGGCCCGCCACATCGATGCCGCCGTTCAACGGATACTGACGCAGGATCCTTCCCTTGCCGGTACCGGCAAGCGCATCCTTGTAGTTCACCGACGACCAGGCCGTCTTCACCAGCACTTCGCCGGGCGACAGCGCATCGACTGTCATGTTCTCGATGCCGGCGTGATAGCTGGCGTCGTCGTCATGGATGCGGAAGGCGCGAAACATGGTCATCGTGGACTCCCTCGATCAGGCCTTGATGCTGGACGGCCCGATCACCCGCGCGGCATGCTCGCCGTCGTGGTGGTCCATCCAGTCGAACAGCTGGGACATCGAGTCGCCGAACCAGACGCTGTTGCGCTGGCCGGGCTTCACAAAGCCCTCGTCGACCATGTGATCCATCATCGTGCGCACGCTGGTGTAGTAGCCGCGCACGTCGAGAAAGGCGCAGGGGTAGTGGTGCAGGCCGAGTTGCGCCCAGGTCAGCATTTCGAACATTTCGTCCATCGTGCCGAAGCCGCCGGGCAGGGCAACGAAGGCATCGGACAGCTCGTACATGCGGGTCTTGCGCTGATGCATGGTGTCGACCACCACCTGCTCGCTCAGGCCGGGATGCGCCACCTCGCGCTCGACCAGTTGGCGGGGAATCACCCCGATCACCTGGCCACCGCCGGACAGGACAGCGTCGGCCAGCGTACCCATCAGGCCGACCTTGCCGCCGCCATAGATCAGCGTGATACCGCGCCGCGCCATCTCGGCACCGAACGAGTGCGCCAACTCGGTGTAATCTGGATGGTTGCCGCTGCTCGAACCGCAGTAGACGCAGAGGGACTTCACTTCAGCCATCCAAACCTCCGGAAGCACGAAACCCGTCCGGACCAGACAGGTTGCATGTATGGCGGAGGGTACGCGATGTGCCGCGTGCCCTCAGTTGCCCTTGTGGATCGCGCGCTTGTCGACCGACAGCGCCGCCTCGTGCACCGCTTCGGACAGGGTCGGATGGGCATGAACGATGCGTGCCAGGTCCTCGGAAGAGCCCTTGAACTCCATCGCCACCACGCACTCGGCGATCAGCTCGGAGACACCCGGGCCGACCATGTGCACGCCGAGAATGCGGTCGGTCTCGGCATGAGCGATCATCTTCACCTGACCGGTGGCTTCGTTCATGGCGACGGCGCGACCGATCGCGGCGAACGGGAAGTTGCCGGTCTTGTACGGCACGCCTTCGTCCTTCAACTGCTTTTCGGTCTTGCCGGCCCAGGCGATCTCCGGCTCGGTATAGATTACCCACGGAATCGTGTCGAAGTTGACGTGACCGGCCTTGCCGGCGATCCATTCGGCCACTGCGACGCCTTCCTCGGAGCCCTTGTGCGCCAGCATCGGCCCGCGGACCGCATCGCCGATCGCCCACACACCATCGACGCCGGTGTGATTGTGCTGATCGACCTCGATC